>JAGIBE010000251.1 GCA_017744495.1 Caulobacter sp.
GACCCAGGCCGCATCGATCGCCTCGACGCTCATCGCGCCGCCACGTTGGCGTCGGGCGCGGCCGTGACCGGAGCGGCCTGGCGTTCGAGCGGAGCGGTGAAGTTGTAGCGGGTCAGCTTCAGGCCGCCATCGGGACCGCAGGACGGGTCGAAGCGGTACTCGGTCACGCCGCAATTTGCGATGTCCGCCTGTTTGTCGATGGCCAGGATCTCGGCTTCGGTCAGGCTTTCCAGCAGGTACCGCAGGCACAGCACCACGACCTGATGGGCCACGATCAACACGCGGTCGCCGCCATGGTGCAGGCTGATGGTGTCGAGCAGGCTGCGCAGGCGCAGGATGACGTCGCACCAGCTCTCGCCGCCCGGCGGCCGGTGATAGAACTTGCCCAACAGCCGGCGCGCCTCGGCCTGGTCGGGGAACTGGGCCTCGATGCCCACGCGGGTCAGGCGGTCCAGGACGCCGAACTCCTTTTCGCGCAGCCGCTCGTCGATGCAGAAGCGCTCGGCGGACAAGCCTCCTTCGGCGCGTATGTCCTGGCTGGTCTGCACGGCGCGCAGATAGGGCGAGGCCATCAGGGTCTTGGGCCTCTCGTCCCCGGGCAGGTTGGCGAACCAGCGCCCCAGCGCCCGGGCCTGCTCGTGGCCGAGATCGCTGAGGGGGACATCCATGTCCCGGTCGGCGATGTCGATGCGCCCGAGACCCGCTGCATCCGCCGCGTCGCGAGCCACATTGCCGGCGCTTTGACCATGACGAACGATCCAAAGGGTGGCGGGCCAACGCTGCTCCATGGGGGACAAACACGTCAGGCGCGCGGAGGTTCTCGACTGCGCGAAAGGTCGCGAAAAGGCGGAACAGACCGGCCGGGCCGGGGTTCAAAAAAGGCGCGTCCAGCGTCCACCCCTTTATCGCGAGAGACCTGATCATGAGCGACTATGCCGACAGCCTGAATCCCAATCCCGCCGCCAATGGAGCCTCGCGCGCTCGGGCCAAGGTCGAACCCAAGCTTAAGGCGGCGGCCAGTTCGGCCCAGGACGCCTACGACAGCCTTAGGGAAGTCGCGACCGACGCGGCCAATGAGACGACCACCCGGGTCAAGGACTTCGCCGCCCAGGCCGGCGGCCAGATCCAGCGCCGCTACGACGACCTGGAAGCCTGGGTGCAATTGAAGCCGGCCCAGGCCGTCGGTGTCGCGGCCGGCGTCGGCCTGCTGCTGGGACTGCTGCTGCGGGGTGGTTCGACCAAGACGATCTATCTTCGAGACGCGGGCTGAGCGCCGCGAGCGTCATTTGCTGTTCGTCCGAACCGCGCCTCGACCGCGCCGTTGAGACAGCACCCCCCAATGTGCATGGCTCGGAAGACCTGGCCGCCGCGATCGCGGCGGCCATTTTTCTACACCGTCAGCGCGCTTGATCAGCCGTTCGGCGGCAAGGCGAACACGTAGAGCATGCCGCCCGGCTGAGTGATCTTCTTCAGCTCGCCGGTCATGTTGGCGAAGCCCTTCTGGGCGGAGGGATCGCGCGGATCGAGGTTGTTGGTCACGATCGAGCCGACCCAGCCGCCGACGCCAGACAGGATGGCCACGTATTGGCGACCGTCCGGCCCCCGGAACACGGTGGGCTGGCCGATGATCCCCGAGCCGGTCTTGAACTTCCACAGCTCGCGGCCGGTGTCGGCGTCCACGGCCTTGAACCAGCCTTCCAGCGTTCCGTAGAACACCACGCCGCCGGCGGTGACCGCCGCGCCGCTCCAGACCGGCCAGCGCTCCTTGATGGTCCAGACCTTGCGCCGGGCGACCGGGTCCCAGGCCATGAACTCGCCGGCGTCGCCGCCCGGGCCCGGATAGAAGCGCGGCGTCACGCCGATATAGGGCGTGCCGGCGATGTAGTTCACCGGCTTGGTCTGCCAGTCCATGCACAGGTTGTTGTGTGGCACGTAGATCAGGCCCGTGGCCTTGCTGAAGGCTGAGGGATTCCAGTCCTTGGCCCCGGGCGAATTGGGGCAGACTCCCCGCAGCACCTTGCCGGCCTGCGGGATCATGTCGGGATTGAACTTCAGGCGGCCGGTCTTGAGGTTCACGCCCTGGGAGGCGGTGATGTGGACGAACGGGTCGGCGGCCAAAACTTCGCCGGTCGTGCGGTCCAGCACGTAGATGTAGCCGTTGCGCTCGGGCCGGACGATCGCCTTGCGGACCTTCCCGCCCCACGGCAGGTCCAGGACGATGTTCTCGTTGACGCCCGAATGGTCCCACAGGTCGTGGGGGCTGTAGGCGTAGAACCAGTGGGCCTTGCCGGTCTTGGGCTCGCGGGCGAAGACGCCGTTGGTCCAGCTGTTCTCGCCGGGGCGCTGCAGGTGGTTCCAGGGCGCGGGGTTCGAAGTGCCGTGGAAGATCAGATCCTGCTCGGGATCGTAGGAGATCCAACCCCACACCGTGCCGCCGCCGATCTTCCAGGCGTCGGCCGGCCATTCCTTCACGCCCAGATCCTTGCCTCTGTACTGCGGGTAGAAGGGCTTGAAGACCTGGGGATCGATCAGCACGTCGCTGTCCGGGCCGGTGGAATAGGCGCGCCAGCGAATGGCGCCGGTGGCGGCGTCCAGGCCGACGATCCAGCCGCGCGCCCCGAACTCCGCGCCCGAATTGCCGACGATCACCGTGTCGCCGACCACGAACGGAGCCATGGTCATGGTGTCGCCGCGCGTCCAGTCGCCCAGGCGGACCTCCCATTTGCGCTGGCCGGTGGCGGCGTCGACGGCGACGGTGCGGGTGTCGGGCGTGTTGAAGAACACCGTGCCGTTCGCATAGGTCGGGCCGCGGTTGACCGGCTCGCAGCAGAGCTCACCCTTCACGCCCGACGGGGGGCGGGCCTCGTAGCGCCACTTCACCGGGCCGCCGGGCTGGCTGAGGTCGACGGCGAACAGGGTGGTGGGATAGTGCGAAACGAAGAACAGGGTCCCGCCCGCCACGATCGGCGCGGACTCCTGGCCGCCCGAGGCGCCGACCGAGACGGTGAAAGCCGCCTGCAGGTGCGAGACGGTCTGCTTGTTGATCTGGGTGAGCTCGCTGTAGCGGGTGTTGGCGTAGTCCTTGGTCGGCATGGTCCATTGGCCGTCGTCGCGGGGCGAGGCCGGGTCGGGCGCGTGGGCCATGGTGGCGGCGCGCGACCCGGGCGCGACGGGGTCGTTGGCGGCGGGCTTGCGGTTGCAGCCGGCCAGCAGGGCCAGGACGATCAGGCTAAGGGCGACTGGCTTGGCGTGCTTCATAGGGATCACCTGAGGAGACGAGGGCCCGCCCGACCAGGACCAGGGCCGCGCCGGCATGGACGAGGCCGCCGGGTATCCACATCAAGAGGCCGGCCAGTTGCTGGTCCTCGACGGGGGTCAGGCCGAACGGGGCCATGCCCAGTTCGGCGTAGCGGGCGAACCAGGGGCTTTGCGACAGGGCCATCAAGGCGCCCAGCGCGCCGCCGACCACCGAGGTGGTGAACAGGCAAAGCACGGGGCCGCCGAGGGCGCGCTCGCCACGCTTGGCCTCGAACATCGCCGACCAGAAGAGCAGGGCGGTGATCAGGAACGACAGGTGCTGGGCCAGGTGCCAGGCGGGATGATCGAGGGCGCGGTCGAACAGAGCGGGGGCGTGCCAGATCCACAGCGCGGTGATCTGCAGGAGGGTGGCGGTCCAGGACTCGGTCAGGCGGCGCCAGGCTCCCCGCACGACACCGTCCCGAGACGCCGCGCCCAGTCCCTTGCGGGCCATGCCAGGGAAGGCCCAGAGCATGACCGACAGCGGCCGCGCCAGCACAAGCAGCGGGGCGGCCACCAGCATCAGCAGCTCGTGCTCGACCATGTGGGCGGCGAAGGAGCGCTCGCCCAACTCGTGCAGCGGCGAGACCACGGCGCCGGCCAGGGCGAGCCAGCCGCCGGTGAACAGCAGGGCTCCTCGGACGCGCGTGGGACGGCCGGGACCGCCGCGCGCCAGCAGTCGTCCGGCGCCCAGGGCGTAGAGCACGAGGCTTACGGCCAGCGGGATCGTGACGGCGGGGTCCAGCGTCCAGCCCGGCTCGACATGCGGCGGACCGACGCCGTGGGCGGCGGCGGGCCCGGCGATGGCCAAGGGCACGAGGAGCAGGGGCAGTAGCCGCTTCATCGCCAGCATGCCGGGACGATCAGGCCGGCGCCGATCTGGACGAGCACCGTCAGCAGGAACAGGCCCGCGGCCATCAGGCTGAGCGCCGGGATGAAACGGCCGCTGGCTTCGTGGCTGGTCTCCGGTCCGCCGGAGGCGCGCCGCCAGGCGGTCCAGGAGAGGAAGCCGCCGGCCAGGATGATCACGATCGCCACCGTGCCCACGCCCAGGTCCGTCAAGCCGTTCATGGTCGGGCAACGGGCGAAGTTCCCGTTGGACATGGTCTGGTGATGCAGGCTCCAGCCGATTGCGCCGGCCCATAGGCCTGCCCAGGCGCGCCAGGAAGGGGAGGCGATCGGCTTCATAGGAGGCGCGGCCCCAGATAGACCAGCGCCCCGATCGGCAGCCAGGTCAGGATCACGAACCGCCAATAGACGCAGTTGTCGACGACGCCCGAATATTCGCCGCCGTCGAACGGCCAGATGAACGACACGATGGTGATGTAGAGGGTGTCGCCCAGGTCGGTGACCACGTGGACGGTGTGCAGGATCATCAGGGCCCAGATGATCGAGCCGTAGGGATCAGCGTCCCACCGCGTGTTCAGGGCCTGGAACTCCAGGAAGCGGATCGCCAGCAGGATCGCGCCCGCCAGGCTCATCAGGATAAGACCAATGCGCGTGGGCCAGTCGCGATAGTGGCGGGCCTGGTTGTTCGTCCACGCATTGGGGATCTCGCTCAGCAAGATCACAACCGTGAAGACGATCCCCCAGGTCAGGGTCGGCGGCGTCTGACCCGGCGGCCAGGGCTGGACATGGCCGACCAGGAAGAAATAGGCCCCGCCCGCCAGCAGGAAGCCGGCCCCCTCGATCAGCATGAAGCCGAGGATGCCCCACCACATCAGGCTGCGCGGGCCGAAGGCGTGGTCCGGCAGGTGGGAAAGGTCGCCGACGATGCGCTGGCGGATCATGCGGACCGCTCCTTCAGCGCCTTGCGGGTGGGGCGGCCCGGCCAGAACCAGCCGCACAGGGTGATCGCCACCGGGATAGCTCCCCAGACCACGGCCCACTCGTGGAAGATCGAGCCGATGAACAGAACCGTGGTCGCGATGGCGGCCAGCAGCGGCCAGACCGTGGGCGGGGCGGACTTCTGGCGGATATCCGGCTCGGCCTCGACGATGGAGACGCACAGGCTCTCGCGCTCGGTCTCGCCCAGGCCGCTCATGACCGGAAGCTTGTCGCCTTCCCACAGCGGCTCGCGGCCGGTGACTACCGGGATGCGCAGGAAGTTGTAGATCGGCGGCGGGGAACTGGTGGCCCATTCCAGGCTCGACGCTTCCCAAGGATTGTCGCCGGCGACCTTGCCGCGCCGCAGACTGACCAGCACGTTGATGATGAAGATCAGCATGCTGACAGCGATCAGGACCGCGCCCAGCGACGAGATCAGGTTCCAGACCTCCCAGCCCAGCCCCGCTTTGTAGGTGTAGACCCGGCGCGGCATGCCCAGCAGCCCGAGGATGTGCATCGGGAAGAAGGCGACGTTGAAACCGACGAAGAAGGTCCAGAAGTTCCAGACGCCGGCGCGCTCATCCAGCAGTCGGCCTGTGATCTTGGGGAACCAGTAGTAGATGGCTCCGAACAGCGGGAAGACGGCCCCGCCGATCAGCACGTAGTGGAAGTGGGCGACGACGAAGTAGGTGTCGTGCACCTGAAGATCGAGCGGCACCGAGGCCAGCATCACGCCCGTCAGTCCGCCCAGCACGAAGATGACGATGAAGCCGATCACGAAGAGGAGCGGCGTCTTGAACCGCGGCTTGCCGTCCCAGATCGTGGCGATCCAGGCGAAGATCTGCAGCCCCGAGGGGATGGCGATCATCATGCTGGCCGAGGTGTAGAAGCTGTCGCCCAGCCTCGGCAGGCCCGTGGCGAACATGTGGTGCACCCACAGGCCGAAGGCGAGAAAACCGTTGGCGAGCAGGGCCAGCACCATGGCCGGATAGGCCAGGATCGTCCGTCGCGAGAAGGCCGCCACGATCTGCGAGACCATGCCCAGGGCGGGAATAAAGATGATGTAGACCTCCGGGTGGCCGAAGAACCAGAACAGGTGCTGCCACAGCAAGGGATCGCCGCCCTCGGCCGGGTTGTAGAACTGGGTGCCGACCAGGCGGTCGGTGATCAGGAAGGTGGTGGCGACCATCACCGCCGGCATGGCGAAGATGACCATGAAGGCCGTCACCAGCATGGACCACAGGAACAGCGGCATGCGCGATAGGGTCATGCCCGGCGCCCGCTGCTTGAGGATCTGGGCCACCAGCTGCACCGCCACGGCCAGGGCGGCCACCTCGGTGAAAGTGACCATCTGGGCCCAGAAGTCGGTGCGCTTACCGGGCGAGAACTCGGGGCCGGCGAGAGGCACGTAGGAGAACCAGCCGGTCTCGGGTCCCACGTTCATCGCGAACGCGATCCAGATCATGATCCCGCCGAACAGATAGACCCAGTAGCCGTAGGCGTTCAGGCGCGGGAAGCAGATGTTCCGCGCCCCGCACATCAACGGCACGAGGTAGACGGCGATCGCCTCCATCACCGGCACGGCGAACAGGAACATCATCGTCGTGCCGTGCATGGAGAACAGCTGGTTGTAGCGGTCCGGCCCGATCAGGTGGCTTTCGGGCCGCGCCAACTGGGCGCGCATCAGCAGGGCCAGGACGCCGGCCAGGAAGAAGAAGACGAACGCCGTGGCGATGTAGCGCCGGGCGATCACCTTGTGGTCCACCGCCGTCAGTACGCCGCGCCAGCCCGTCGGATGGGCCCAGACTCGCTCCAGCCGCTCGCGCAGGGCCTCGTCTTCCAACGGCTCGAGGTCTTGGCCGGCGGTCATTTCAGCGTGTCCAGATAGGCGACCAGGGCGGCGCGCTCGTCGGCACGGGTAGCGACCAGCGGCATGTGGTTTCCGGGCTTGAGGGCCTGGGGATCGCGCAGCCATTCGTCCAGCGCCTGGCGGCTGTAGGGACGCGCGCCGGCGGCCAGGGACGGGCGGCTGGCCATGTGGGTCAGGTCGGGGCCGGTCTGGCCCTGGGCCGGCTGGCCAGTGACCTGGTGGCAGCTATTACAGGCGGCGCCGATGAAGACGTCGCGGCCGCGCAGGGCCTCGGGTGTGGACGGCGGTGCGGGTGCGCGGCGCTGGGCTTCGGCCCAGGCGGCGAAGGCGGTCTGGGGCTCCACCGTGACGTCCAGGGCCATCCAGGCGTGCTGCAGGCCGCAGAACTCGGCGCATTGGCCGCGGAAAAGGCCGACGCGGCGCGGGGTGACCAGCAGACGGTTGGTGCGACCGGGGATCAGGTCCTGCTTGCCGCCCAGGTTGGGGACCCAGAACGAGTGGATGACGTCGCCGGCCTCCAGCTCGATCCGCGCCGGCCGGTCGACTGGCAGGTGAAGTTCGTTGGCGGTGACGAACCGCCGGCCGGGGACCGGATCGTCGTACTCGACCTTCCACCACCACTGATTGGCCGTGATCTTGATGGTCTGGGCGTTCTTCTGGTCGGCCAAGGCCAGCTGGCGATCGACCAGGAAGCTGCCGAAGGTCAGCACCAGCAAGCCGACGACCGTCAGCCCCACCCAGCCCGTCAGCACGCGCGTCAGCGGCCTGTCGGCTGGGCTCTTCTGGCCCTCTGCGATGGGCGGACCCGAAAGCCTGTGGCGCGCCTTCCAGATCGCCGCCGCCAGGAACGCCAGCACCAGGGCGTACATCACACCGCAGATCCACAGCATCAGGCTCCAGATCCCGAAGACGCTGGACGCCTGGTCGCTGGCCGGGTCCAGAGCCGACTGCACGCCGGCGCAACCCGCCAGCGCCAGGCACGGCGCCAACCTCGTGATGCGGCGGATCATCGGCGGACCTCTCCGCCCGAGGTGTCGCTTTGCTCGGGACCGGGCCGGGCCTGATTGGTCGGCGGCGTGGTGCGCATGTCGTCGGTGCGCGAGCTGGCCGCCAGCTTGTCGGCCCGGCCGCTCATCGAGCGGACATAGGCCGCGATCTGCCACAGTTGACGGTCGGGGATCTTGTCGCGGAAGGCGGGCATGCCGTTGGGACGGCCGTCGGCGATGCTGGCGCGGATCTGGGCGATCGAGGAGCCGTAGCGCCACTCGTCGTCCATCAGGGCTGGGCCAATGTCGCCGCCGCCTGCGGCATGGCAGCCGTAGCAGTTGTACCAGTCGTAGTAGCGCTGCCCCTCCGAGATCTCGAAGGCGACACCCTCGAACGCCGCGCCGGCCGGATCGACGGGCGGCGGGGCGAGCCCTCCGCCCGCCATCTGCTGTCCCGAAGGCGTCTCGCTCCGACGCGGCGCTTCGCCGGTCAGGGCGCGTGTCTCCCGCTGACAGGCCGTCAGACACAACAAGGCCGCGCAGAGGCCGAGGACGCGTGACGCCATGATCCCCATCTCGTTCCGAGCAGAGCCAACTCGCTGGGCCAAACCCTGTTGCGGCGTTTAGCTTTTGATGGAGGTCTCTTCGCAGAGAGCCTCCATCAGTAGCCTCTGTTCGCCTCAGGCGGTCTCAAGGAAGGCGGCGGCGTCCAGGTCTGTCGTGAGTTCGCGCTGCCAGAGCCGCAGCTGGCGGCAGGCCGCGAGGAAGGCCGGCACGTCCTCCGCGCCGCTGAGCGGGATCAGACCTTCGTCGAACTCTTCGCGATCGATCCCGGCCTTGAGGATCAACGCCTCGGCCTCGGGCGTGTAGCCGATGAACTTGCAGTGGGCGAAGGCGTCGCTGACGAAGTCCTTGGCGGTCTTGTCTTTGGAGAGCAAAGCCGCGCCTTCGGCCGACAACGCCAGGACGACGGCGTCGTAGAGCACCGACGGCCCGCCATCGATCTTCTGCTTGCCCTCCGCGACGGTCCCGTCGTCCAGGATGGCGCCAGCCGTCTTGGGCGTGATGATCTCGTAGACCGCCGGGAGGGCCTTCACGGCCTCGGTCAGGGCCTCTACCAGGGCCGTCGGCGCGCCGTCGCTGACCAGGATGCCCAGCTTGCGGCCGGCGAAGCTGCCGGGTGCGCGCTTGAGGATCGACAGGGCGTCGGAGGGCGGCAGGGTGGTCATCACGGGCGAGGCGGCCGGCGCCGGATCGGGCAGGGCGGGCAGGCCCAGTCCCGTCGTCACAACCGTGGCCAGCTTCTCGTCGATGTTGCGCAGGTGGGCGACCATGCGCTGGCGGATGTCGACCCGCTCGCACTTGGACAGCTCGAACACCAGGGCGTCGCCGATATGCTTCTGCTCGATCGGCGTCTGGCTGATGAAGAACTGCCGGGCCTGGCTGTAGTGGTCGGAGAACGAACCCGGCCGCGCCTGGACTTTGCGGCCGTTCTCCTCGGCGTCGAAGTGGCGATAGCCGGCCGCCGGGCTCTGGCGCGGCCCGCCCCAGCTGTTGGGTTCATAGTTGGCCCGGCCCTTCACGTTGCGGATGGCCATATGGCCGTCCTGCTGGAAGTTGCTGACCGGACAGCGCGGCTGGTTGATCGGAATCTGGGTGAAGTTCGGGCCGCCCAGCCGCTTCAGCTGGGTGTCGAGGTAGGAGAAATTGCGGCCCTGCAGCAGCGGGTCGTTGGTGAAGCCGACGCCCGGCACGACGTTCTGGGTGCAGAAGGCCACCTGCTCGGTCTCGGCGAAGAAGTTGTCGACCAGGCCGTCCAGCACGAACTCACCGATGATCCGGACCGGGACCTGCTCCTCGGGGATGATCTTGGTGGCGTCCAGGATGTCGAACTCGAATTGGTCGGCGAACTCGTCGTCGAACAACTGGACGCCGAAGTCCCAGCTCGGCGGCGCGCCCAGGTCGATGGCGTCCCACAGGTCGCGGCGGTGGAAGTCGGGATCGGCGCCGTTGATCTTCTGGGCCTCGTTCCACAGCACCGACTGCAGGCCCATGCGCGGCTTGAAGTGGAACTTGACGTAGGTGCTCTTGCCCGCCTCGTTGATCAGCCGGAAGCTATGGACGCCGAAGCCTTCCATGAACCGGAAGGAGCGCGGGATCGCCCGGTCGGACATGACCCACATGATCATGTGCATCGACTCCGGCGTCAGGGTGATGAAGTCCCAGAAGTTGTCGTGGGCCGTCTGCGCCTGGGGGAACTCACGGTCGGGGATCGGCTTGGCCGCGTGGACCATGTCCGGGAACTTGATGGCGTCCTGGATGAAGAACACCGGGATGTTGTTGGCCACGATGTCCCAGTTGCCCTCCTTGGTGTAGAACTTGGCGGCGAAGCCGCGCACGTCGCGGGCCAGGTCGAACGAGCCCTTGTTGCCGATCACCGTGGAGAAGCGCACGAACATCGGCGTCTTCTCGCCGGCCTCGGTCAGCACCTTGGCGCGGGTGAATTCCTCCAGCGACTCGTTGAGCGTGAAGGTCCCGTGGACGCCGTAGCCGCGGGCGTGGACCACGCGCTCGGGGATGCGCTCGTGGTCGAAATGGAAGATCTTCTCCCGGAAATGGAAGTCCTCCAGCAGCGCCGGACCTCGCTCGCCGCCGCGCAGGGTGTTCTGGTCATCGGCGACGGGCACGCCCTGCTGGGTGGTCAGCACATCACCGCCTTCGGGAGCGAGCTGATGCAGTTCGCCGGCCTGGCCGAGCTCGGTCTCGAATTCGGTCGCGAGCGAGGTCGCGCCGGTGTCCTTGCCGATCACCTTGGGCATGCTGGAATCCTTGTGGGTGTGAGGGGTAGCAGGGCCTCAATCCCGACAGGGCCGCGCAGTTGCGCCCAGCCTCCTTTGACACTGCATGCAACGATGTTCCCCGAGCATCAAATGACACCCGGTCGGGCCTTCGCTGGTCCGAGACGTTGTCGCGCCGGAAAAACGGGAGAACCATGATGCGATCCACGATGATGGTGCTGGCCGCCGCCTGCTTGCTGGCCGGCTGCAACCAGCCCGCCGACGAGCAACGCGGCGCCGGCCAGAAGAACGAGCCGGTCAACGTCGCCCAAGACGTCGCGGGCGCGGCTACGGGGGTCGCCACGGGCGCGGTCGGCGCGGTCAACGCCGACGCCTTCGTCAGGGACGCGGCCATCGGCGGCCTGTACGAGATCGAGTCCTCGAAGCTGGCCCTGGAGAAAGCCTCCAGCCCCGACGTGAAGGCGGCCGCCAAGATGATCATCGCTGACCACGAGGCCGCCGACGCCAAGCTCAAGCAGCTGGTGGACGGCGGCAAGGCGCCCGGTCCGCTGCCGACCGCCCTGGACGAGCGTCGCAAGGGCATGCTCGACAATCTGCGCGGCGCGTCGGCCAAGGATTTCGACGACCGTTATCTCGACCAGCAGACCATGGCCCACCACGAGGCGCTCCTGGCCTTCAACGGCTACGCCAAGACCGGCGACAACGCCGACCTGAAGGCGTTCGCCGCCGAGACCGCGCCCAAGCTCGAAAAGCACGCCGAGATGGTCACCAAGCTCGACCGCTCCACGACCGCCGACGACGAAGCCGGCGCCAATCAGCCGGCCAAGCCGAACGCGGTGGGCAAGGCGGCTGACGAGATGCGCCATTAGGCGCGGCCCCGGGGCCGCTAGCCGGCGATCAGGCTCGCCGCCCCGGGGCCGTCACGGACGACCAACAGCTTGAACTGGACGCCGCGAAGAGCGTCGTAGTTCTCCCAGAAGGCGGCCAGGTTCCTGACGAAGTCGGCGTCGAGGTCTTCGACCGTCTTCACCTTGCCGAACAGATGCGAGACCGAGGCGACGGCGAGCATGCGGTCGTTGCGGACAGTCTTGCCGTCCTCGGTCTGTTCGGCCTCCATCACGCCGATCAGCCGCACCGTCAGCAAGGTCCCGACCGCCGACGGCTCGTCGCCCAGGACCAGGATGTCGAGCGGATCGCCGTCCTCGCCGCGTGTTCCCGGCACGAAGCCGAAGTCCAGCGGAAAGCTCATACCGTCGGGCAGCATGCGTTTGAGCTCGAAGGCGCCTGAACCGGGGTCGTAGGCCAGCTTGCCGCGCCGGCCTTTTGGCGTCTCGATCACGGCGCGGCACGTCAGGGCCTTGGCGTCGAGGCGATGGTCAAGGCGTGTGAGGTCGCTCATGGCGGCTCCTCCAACTCGATCCAGGTGGGAGCATGGTCGCTAGGCCGCTCGCCCGCCCGGGCGAACCGATCGACGTCGGCGGCGCGCAGGCGCGGCGCCAGATCGGGGCTCAGGAGCAGGTGATCGATGCGCAGGCCGGCGTCGCGCTCGAAACGGCGGCGCAGATAGTCCCAGAAGGTGTAGATCGTCTCGCCAGGATGCAGGGTCCGCAAGGCGTCGGTCCAGCCCTGGCCGAGGAGGCGCTGGTAAGCGGCCCGCACCTCCGGCCGGAAAAGCGCGTCATCGCGCCAGCGTTCCGGCACGTAGACGTCCAGATCGGTGGGAATGATGTTGTAGTCGCCGGCCAGAACCACCGGCCGGCGTTCGGCGAGCAGGTCTTGGGCATGGGCTTCGAAGCGCGTCAGCCAACCCAGCTTGTAGTCGTACTTGGGGCCGGGCGCGGGATTACCGTTGGGCAGGTAGAGGCAGCCGACCACAAGGTCGCCGATCTCGGCCTCGATGTAACGGCTATGGAGGTCGGTGGGATCGCCGGGCAGGCCGCGGCGGCGCTCTGTCGGCTGGCCGCCCCGTTGAAGGATGGCCACCCCGTTCCAGGCGCTCTGGCCGTGCCAGATCGCGCCATAGCCGGCCGTCTCCAGCGCGGCGCGAGGGAACCGTTCCTGAGGGGCCTTCAACTCCTGCAGGCATGCGACGTCAGGCTTGGTCTGTTCCAGCCAGGCCAGCAGGGCCGGAAGGCGGGCGGTGATCCCGTTGACGTTGAAGGTGGCGACGCGCACCGCTTCAGCGCCGATCGCCAAGGTTCTGGATCAACAGCAGCGCGTCCTTCGGGGCTGCGCTCTTCACGTCGTTGTCGAAGTAGCTGAACACCTCGATCCCGTCGTCCAGGCGCGCCTTGGTCCACTGAGCCCAGCGCTTGAGTTCCGGTGCAGAGTAGCGGCCGTGATAGTGGCCGCCGGGGCCGTGGCCGCGGACATAGGCGAAGTCGGCGGTGACCTCCCAGGGCGACGGCGCGTCATGATGGTCTGAGATGCAGAACGCCGCGCCGTGGTCGCGCAGGATGTCGAGGACGGCGGGCTCGTACCAACTGGCGTGGCGGAACTCGACCGTGATCTTTCGGCCCTTGGGGATCCACGACAGGAACTGCTTCAGCCGTTCGTCGTCGCGATGAAGCATAGGCGGCAGCTGAACGAGAGCGGGGCCCGTCTTGTCGCCCAGGGGCGTCATTCGCCCGAAGACCAGGTCGACGCTGTCCTTGCAGTCCTTCAGTTTCTTGTTGTGGGTGATGAAGCGCGACACCTTCCAGGAAAACAGGAAACCCTCCGGAACCTGGTCCGCCCAGGCCTTGACCGCCTTTTCAGACGGCAGCCGATAGAAGCTGCCGTTGATCTCGGTGGTGTCGAAGATGGAGGCGTAATAGGCCAACCGATCCTTCAGCCGGACGGTCTCCGGGTAGAAGGGGCCGCGCCAGTCGTCATAGGTCCAACCCGAACAGCCGATGCGTGCGCGTGCTTTTGGCATGGCGGCGCTCAGGCGTCCTGGCCCCAGTTGGTCTCCAGCCCGCCGTCGATCGTAAAGCTCTGGCCGGTGACGTAGTCGGCGTCGGGCGACGCCAGATAGACGGCCAGCCGCCCGATCTCCCGGGGCTCGCCGACGCGACGCAGAGGGATGTTCTCCTGGATCTTGGCCTGGCCCTCGGGGCTTTCGATGCGATCGGCTGTCGGCGGAGCGCGCGTCAGCCCAGGCGCGATCGCGTTGACGGTGGTGTTGCGCGGCGCCAGCTCCAACGCGAGGCCGCGGGTGAAGGTCAAAAGCCCGCCCTTGGCGGCGTTGTAGGCGGTGTACTTCGGGCTGGGCGTGACCTCGTGCACCGAGGTGATGTTGATGATCTTGCCGCCGTTCTCACGTCGCCGGACGAACTCGCGGCTGCAGAAGAACGGGCCGTAGAGATCGACCTTGATCATCCGGTCGAAGTCCGCGGTCGGGGTCTCGGCGAAGGGCGCCTGCTTGATGTCGGTGGCGCCGGCGTTGTTGACCAGGATGTCGGGCGTTCCCAGCGCGTCGACCACGCCGTCGAACAGGGCGCTGACCGAGGCTTCGTCGGCCTGGTCCAGCCGCGTGACGAAGGCCCGCCGTCCGCAGGCCTCGACCTTGCGCCGGGTGTCGGCCGCGCCCGCCTCGTCGTGCAGATAGGTGATGGCGACGTCCGCGCCTTCGCGCGCCAGTTCCTCGGCGATTCCCTGGCCGATGCCTGAGTCCGATCCGGTGACGATCGCGATCCTGCCGTCCAACTGTCCCATCCGCGCCTCTCCTTCATTCCGCATTTCGCCAACGCGTCGCCCGCCAAGCGGTTCGAACCTTTGGCGATTGGATAACTGGCGGAGCGCTGGCCCACGGCCGGTCTCGGGGGGGCGCCCGTAGAGGCTGATCAGCCTGCAGGTCAAGCCAGCAGCATCGGGAGAAGCTGGGCAGGCAGGATGATTATTACTGTAGAGATTTCAAATTATTACATTTGACACAGGTCGAAACGACCGCGCCTGGGTCCCGTTCTCTCCGCCGATCCGGCGCGCTGACCGCGACCAGCCGGAGCAGGGTTTTCACGACACAACGGGAACGCAGGATGCCCAAGCCCGAAGAGAACAACGCCTCGGCGTTGACCGCCGCTGCTGGCTGGTTTGGTGGCTCCGAAGGTCATTCCGAGGCCTCCCGATGGGGCTGGGAAGGTCGACGCTAGGCGGCGGCTCCTAGCCTAGCTTCGACCCGCGCGCTCGTGGTCCTTCCGCCGCGGGCGCGCACCTTTCTCCCAGATCTTGGAGGCCTCATGCCCACCGACACCGACGCCCCGATCACCCCCGCCAACCTGGTGCGACAGCCTGGCGGCGACACCTTCGTCTCCCGCGCGGTCACCATCGATCGGTCGCGCGACGAACTCTACGCCTTCTGGCGGAACTTCTCGAACCTGGCGCGGCTGATGGACAACGTCGAGCGCATCGAGGTGCTGGACGAGCGCCGCTCGCACTGGGTGGTCAAGGGACCGGCCGGGGCGGACATCGAGTGGGACAGCCTGGTGGTCGAGGACGAGCCGGGCCGCCGCATCGCCTGGCGCGCTGACGAGGACGCCGAGATCAGAAACAGCGGCTGGGTCGAGTTTCGCGATGCGCCGCCCGGAAGGGGGACCGAGGTCCACGCCGTGATCGAATACGACGCGCCCGGCGGCGTGGTTGGGCGGCTGATCGCCAAGCTCTTCCAGCGCGAGCCCAATACCCAGACCCGCCGCGAATTGCGGCGCTTCAAGCAGCTGATGGAGACCGGCGAGATCTCCACCTCGGAAGGCCCGCGCGGGGCCGGTCGCCACGAGCCCTCGGAAAGCAAGGAATCCTGATGCGCGCCCTGACTTGGCATGGAAAGCACGACGTCCGCGTCGAGACCGTCGATGATCCCAAGATCGTCAATCCGCGCGACCTGATCCTGAAGGTGACCGCCACCGCAATCTGCGGTTCGGACCTGCACATCTACGACAGCTTCATCCCGTCGATGATGCCCGGCGACGTTCTGGGGCACGAGTTCATGGGCGAGGTGGTCGAGGTCGGGCCCAGCCTGCGCGGCGAGGGCGACAATGCTCCGTTGAAGAAGGGCGACCGCGTGGTCGTGCCGTTCAATATCGCCTGCGGCAATTGCCGGCCCTGCAAGACCGGCCAGTTCTCGGGCTGCGACAACTCCAATCCCGCCGACAAGGCCGACATCAGCGAGGTCGCCTACGGTCATGCGGTGGCGGGGATCTTCGGCTATTCGCACATGACCGGCGGCTACGCCGGCGGGCAGGCCGAATATGTCCGCGTGCCCTATGGCGACGTCGGCCCGCTGAAGGTTCCCGACGGCCTGACCGACGAACAGGTGCTGTTCCTGTCCGACATCTTCCCCACGGGCTGGATGGCGGCCGAGAACTGCGGGATCCAGCCTGGCGACACGGTCGCGGTCTGGGGCTGCGGTCCGGTGGGGCAGTTCGCGATCCGCTCGGCCTTCCTGCAGGGGGCGGGGAAGGTTATCGCCATTGATCACCACGCCAACCGCCTGGCCCTGGCCAGGGCGGCTGGGGCCGAGGTGTTGGACTATCACGAGGTCAAGGTCCGCGAGGCCCTGACCGAGCTGACCGGGGGCAACGGCCCGGACGCCTGTATCGACGCCGTCGGCCTGGAGGCCCACGGCTTCTCGCCCGACAACGTGGTGGACGCGGCCAAGGCCGCCGTGCGCCTGGCCACCGACCGCACCCACGTGCTGCGCGAGGTGATCATGGCCTGCCGCAAAGGCGGCCACGTCTCTGTACCGGGCGTCTATGGCGGGATCACCGACAAGTTCCCGGTCGGCGCCTTCATGGAGAAGGGCCTGACGATGAAGACCGGCCAGACCCATACCCAAAAGTACATGCGGCAGCTCCTGGAGCTGATCCAGGAGGGACGGCTGGACCCGACCTTCGTGATCAGCCACCGCCTCCCGCTGGAGGAGGCGGCCGAGGGCTATCGGATCTTCAAGGACAAGCAGGACGAGGTCACCAAGGTGGTGCTGCGTCCATGAGTGAAGGAGAAGACGTCATGTCCGAGACTCGTTCCCTGGCGGTGGTTACCGGCGCTTCCAGCGGCATCGGCTACGAGTTGGCCAAACGGTGCGCCGAGCACGGCTGCGACCTGGTCGTCGCGGCCGACACCTCCCTGACCGAGGTCGGGCAGGTGCTTCGCGACCTGGGCGCGGATGTCGTGGCCGTTCGGGCGGATCTGTCGACCACCGAGGGCGTGGACCAGCTCTGCGCCGCTGTCGAGCAAGCTGGACGTCCCGTCGACTATCTGCTGGCCAACGCCGGCCACGGCCTGGGCCACGCCTTCCTGGACCAGGACTGGGCCGACGCCCGCCACGTGATCGACACCAATATCACCGGCACGGTCTATCTGATCCACCGGCTGGCCCGGCGGATGCGCGACCGCGAGCAGGGCCGGATCCTGTTGACCGGCTCTATCGCCGGCCTGATGCCGGGTTCGTTTCAGGCCGTCTACAACGGCACCAAGGCCTTCATCGACAGCTTCGCCTTCGCCCTGCGCAACGAGCTCAAGGACAGCGGCGTGACCGTCACCTGCCTGATGCCGGGCGCGACCGACACCGAGTTCTTCGAGCGCGCGGGCATGACCGACACGAAGTTCGGCCAGGACAAGAAGGACGATCCCGCCGACGTCGCCAAGACCGGCTTCGAGGCGATGTTGCGCGGCGAGGGCGACGTGGTGCACGGCCTGAAGAACAAGATGCAAGCCGCGGCGGCCGCCGTGACCCCGCAGTCCGTCCTGGCCGAACAGCACCGCAAGATGGCCGAGCCCGGGTCTGGTCAGGGCGGTTAGCTCGCGTCATTTAACTCATGTTAGTGCGGATCAACCTGAAGCGGCGCAGGCTGGCTGGATGATCGCGCCGTTTCCCGAGGTCGCCTTCCTGCGCATCGAGCCGTTGAACGGGGGCTGGGTGCTGCTGTGCGGCGAAAACGATCTCGTCCAGATCTTTCGATCGGGGGCGGAGGCCGAGCGCTGCGCCAGGCGTTACGCCGCGAGTCTGGCGCGCTGCGGCTACGCGCCTCGGCTGACGATCCGCGATAGAGGTGATCGCACCACCAAGGCCGACATCTAGCGCTCGCGAGCGTCGGACTGCAGTACGCTCGGGATGGGTGTCAGCGGGAAGGAGATTTCGCATTGGACGCCGCCGGGCGCAAAGGCCAGGGCGCCCGTACCCATCAGCTCATAGGGAACGCGCTGTTCGACCAGGACCGAGCCGAAGCCGACGCGGCGCGGCGCGGCGGCGGCGACCTTCACCCCGCTCTCGCGCCATTTGAAATCGATCCAGCCGCCCTCGCCGACCGTCCAGCCGATATCGATGTGACCCAGCGCCGTGGCGAGGGCGCCATACTTGGTCGCGTTGGTGGCCAGCTCGTGCACGGCCAGGGTCATGACCTCCGCGGCCTTGGGATGCAGCAGGACTTCGGGGCCTTCGATGACGATGCGGTCCTCGTCGGCGACCTGGGCCAGGAGTTCGTCGCGGATGAGGCTCTCCAGGTCGACGCCGGCGCCGGGACTGCGTGTCAGCAGCACCTGGGTGCGGGCCAGGGCCGCGAGACGCCCATCCAGATGGGCGGACAGGTCCTCGACCGTGTCGCTGGTCTCGGCGCTGCGACTGACGATCGAACGGATGACCGCCAGGATGTTGCGCACGCGATGCTGGAGTTCGGCGACCATCAGGTTGAGCGACTGGCCTGCGTGCGCGCGTTCGGTGGTTTCGCTGAGGATCACCAGGACCGCCGCCACCGCGCCGACTTCGTCACGGACCGGCGAACAGGAGAGGGTGAAGCGTCGGCCGTCGGCGGATTGTTCGCCCGGGAACAGCAGAGGCTGGTCCTCGAAAGTGAGGGCTTTGCCGCGCCAAGACTCTTCGATCGCCGACGCCAAGGGCGCAGACGCCGGCTCCAGCGCGCCCAAGCCCGCGCCTCCCAGATCGTCGCGGCCGTTCAGCAGGGCGGCGTAGGCGTCGTTGTAAAGCGTCACCGACCTATCGCCGGCCCATAGCGCCGCCGGAAACCCGCAACCCAGCATGATATCGACGGCCGTTTTCAGGCTTTGCGGCCAGGTCGCCTTTTCACCCAAGGCCGTGGTCGACCAGTCGAAGACGCTGATACGTCGCGCCATTCCCGTCGAGATCTCCGCGCCGCTGGAACCTTGCATATTTTCCCTCCGGCCACGGATGTCGGGAGCCCGACGGTGAGCGGTCCCTGATTCCGATAGGCGATAACGCGAAGCATCAAAAACCACCATCTTCCGCTTTGCTAACGTCGTTTCGGCTCGACGTGGCCTCGCACCTATCAGATGATAAAGGTCTCGGCGGGGCTCGCTGTCAGGGACAAGGCGAGCAATGAACATGAAGACCGATCAGGCGGGGGCGCCATGCTGAGCGCTCCGGCAACCATCGCCACCGAACGGGCCTATGTCCGCCGGCTCAAGCACCACGCGCCGCTTCAGGATGAGGATATCGTCGCGCTTGAGGGCCGTCTTGGGCGCGTCGAAATCCATGCCCCCGGCAAGGACCTGGAACTGGCTAAAACCCAGCCGCTGTTCCTGATCTCCGGCTGGGCTTGCCTGGCCCATTCCCTGCGCGACGGGCGCCGGCAGATCATCGCCTTTCTGCTGGCCGGCGACGGGGTGGGTTTCGATCTGTTGACCCGGCCCCAGCCCCATATCGAGCTCCTGGCTCTGACCCCGCTGAAGGTGCGATACGCCCAACCCGGCTCGCTGGCCCTGAACGAGCGCCTCGGCCGCGCCTTCGCAGGCGCCGCCGCCGAGCAGCAAACCCGCCTGGTCGGTCATCTCGTGCGGTTGGGCCGTCAGACCGCCTATGAGCGCGTGGCGCACCTGCTGCTGGAGCTGCATGGCCGCCTGGCGGAGATCGGCGAGGCGCGAGGCGAGGGGTTCCATCTGCCTGTCAAACAGGAGGTTCTGGCCGACGCCCTGGGCCTGAGCCTGGTGCACGTCAATCGAACGCTCCAGCAGATGCGACGCGATGGCCTGATCGACCTGCGTGGCTCCCAGGTGAGCTTGTTGGACCGCCCGGGTCTTGAACTGGCCGGAGATCAGCGTGCCTGACACCGGCGGCGAGCTGCGTCCCGCCAGGCCAATAACATAGGTTATTTGGCGCTTTGCCCCTGTCTCCTATGCCTGCCTCCGTAGTGAACGGGGCGTGGATGACGGATTCTCTTAAGGGGCTGTCGGTGCTGATCGTCGAGGACGAGTTCTACCTCGCCGACGATCTGGCGCTGGCGCTCGCCGATGTTTCGGCCAAGGTGCTGGGGCCGTTCGGCCGGGTCGAGGAGGCGCGGCGGGTGATCGAGGACGGCCACGAGATCGACCTGGCGGTGCTGAACATCAACCTGGTCGGCGATCGCGTCTTCCCCATCGCGGACCTGCTGCACCAGAAGGGCACGCCGTTTCTGTTCGCGACCGGCTATGATCCGGAAATCATTCCGGAACGGCTGTCCGGCGCGCCGCGTCTGGAAAAGCCGGTCGGGACGGCGACGGTGCTTCGCGCCCTCGAAGCGCTCCATCGCGAGCGATGAGGGATACGCGGTGTTAGCGGGGCGTTAGTTCGGGACCGCGCCGCCATCGGAGGGCGAAGCATGTCCGACGCCGGAAGCCTGTCGGGACGAAGCGTCCTCGTCGTCGAGGACGACTTCTATCAGGCCAGTGATACCGAAAGAGCCCTGCGCGCCGCCGGCGCCGAGGTCGTCGGCCCCGTGCCGCGCGCCGCCATGGCCCTGGCGGCGTTGGCCGGCGGCGATCTGGACGCGGCGGTCGTCGACATCAATCTGGGCGAAGGTCCGAGCTTCTCGGTGGCCGACGCGCTGCAAAGGGCCGGCGTGCCCTTCGTCTTCGTCACCGGTTACGACGAGGTCTCGATTCCTGAGCGTCTGGCGCATGTGGAAACCGTCCAGAAGCCGGCCGACATGCGCGCCATTTCCCGGGCCTTGATCCGAGTGCTGGGCGGATAGTGAAGCGAGCCGGGCGGCAACTCGAAGTCGGGAGCGGGCAAGGAGAAAGCTGGCGCGCTTAGCGCTAACCTGGCCGTTCCTGGGTTCACGAATGCAAAAAGCTGCCGCCTCGGTAAGAGGCGGCTAGGCCGGCGTGATCACCCTAATCATGCAGTGCACGCCGTCGGGGGTCAGTTCGTAGGTCGTATCCGCGCCGAGCTGATAGGGGAGGGCCCGCTCGATGAGCTCGCGGCCATAACCGCCGCCGCGTGCGGGGGCGTCAGCCGAAGGCATGGTCGACACGCCGGTCTCCAACCAATCGACCCAGAGGAGGGGCTGATCCGCCCCGCGGCGCTCTACGCCCCAATTTATCTCCAGTCGACCACTGTCTTGTGAAAGCGCTCCGTACTTGACCGCGTTGGTCGTCAGTTCATGCAACGCCAGCGCAAAGGTCTGGACCGTAGCGGAGCGCAGAGCCACATCAGCAGGACCGCTAAGCTTGATCTTGCCCTCCGACGACTTGGCCGAAATATCCAGATGCGCGGACAGCTCCGCGCGAAGGAGGCGATCGAACGGGACTCGCGTGCCGCTGTCGCGTTGGGACAGCAGGCCCTGCACCCGGGCCAGAGCGGACAGGCGTTCCTCGATACGGTTGGAGAAATGGTCGAGCGAAGGCGAGTCGATCAAGGTTCGACTTGTGACCGCATGGACCACGGCCATGAGGTTGCGGGTGCGGTGCTGAAGCTCCGCCACGAGGATGCTCTGCCGTTCCTGCAGCTGAAGAAGGTCATCGACGTCGGTCGAGGTCCCCAGCCACTCCATAACGGTCCCTCGCGCGTCGCGAACCGGCAAGGCGCGGGTCCGAAAGTGGCGATGTCGATTTTCGGCCGCGTCGAACACCCGGCCCTCGATCTCGACCACGCCCAGCGCTGGAGCGCGCTTCCAGGCCTCGCGGGCCGCGGGGCGGTCCTCGGTGTGGAACGCCGCGAGCCATCCCCACCCCAGCGCCTCCTCCATGGTCTGTCCGGTGTAGGCGCACCATTGGGGGCTGGCCCAGGTCCAATCGCCCGCGTCGGCGGCGCGCCAGACCAGTTGCGGCATTCCCTCGATCAAGGTCCGAAAGCGAAGCTCGCTGTGTTGCAGGGCTTCCATCGCCGAGCGCTGGTCATGAACATCGGTTCCGGCCGCGAACCAGGCCGTCGCCTCGCCGTCCTCACCACGTAGAGGCGCCACGCGCACGAGAAACCAGCGGTAATCACCCGTCTGGTCGCGGAGGCGGTGCTCGAATTCGAAGGATTCGTTGCGGGTGACGGCGGCGTTCCAAGCCGCCCGGATTGATTCACGGTCGGCCTCGCGAACCACTTGGCTCCATCCAAAGCCGGCCAGATCGACGGAGGACAGTCCCGTATATTCACGCCAGCGCTGATTGAACCAGTCGGCTTGTCCGGCGCCGTCGCATCGCCACAGCAGGTCGGGCACCAAGTCCGCGACCGTTCGCAGAGAGGCTTCGGCGCCGCGAAGCGCCTGATTGATTTCCTTGAGCTGCCGGGTGCGAAGCTCCACGCGGGCGTCGAGTTCCTGGTTATTGCGATGCAAGCCCGAATTGGCGACCTCGAGCTCCTCGGTCAGGACCTGCAATTCCTCGAAGGCGACCCTCAGCTTTTCTTCGGTTTCGTCCTGACGGGTGAACGTGGGCTCGATCTGCTTGATATACTGCTCGTCACGCGCGGCGATTTCGCGCTGGAGCCTCATTTCGTTCCCCATCTCGGCGAGCCGGTCGCGCAGGCGGTCAAGGTCGCCGGTGAGCACCGCGTTTTCTTCGAGCGCCGCCTCCAGCAGCGTGCGCAGCTGCTCGTTTTCGTCGACAAGACGAATCGTCTCCGCCGTCGGCGTCTTGTCGTCGCGTTTCGGGAGGCTCATGGGTAGGCCGGTTGCATCGTCGTCCAGGACAAGCCTAACGAAGATTGGCGGCCTTCGTGCCGAAAATGATCATGCGGCGGCACTCTCGTCCCCTGCGGGCCGTTAGCCTCGTAAGAGGAGACGCCAATGCCGTTCAAGGACATCATCGTGATCGGCGCATCGGCGGGCGGGGTCGACGCCCTCCAGCGGCTCTGCGCCGCACTGCCCGCCGACCTTCCGGCCTTCGTGTTCGTGGCGCAGCATCTTTCCCCGTCCGCGAAGAGCATGCTGCCACGGCTGCTCGACCGGGTCGGCCCGCTCCGCGCGCTCACGCCCGTCGATGGGCAGGCGATCGAGCTAGGCCACATCTATGTTGCTGGGCCGGACCTGCACATGCTGCTGCGCGACGGCAAGGTGCTGATGCGGCGAGGCCCCTTCGAGAACAGAACACGTCCGGCGGTCAATGCGCTGTTTCGTTCGGCGGCGGTCCATTACGGCAGCTGGGTCATCGGCGTCGTCCTGACCGGGTTGCTCGATGACGGCACCGAGGGGCTGATCGCCATCAAGGCGACCGGCGGCACATCGGTCGTTCAGGATCCGACCGATGCGGAGTGGCCTTCGATGCCGCAGAACGCCTTGAAGCGGGACCATGTCGACGAGGTCGCGACCATCGCCGACCTGCCGGCCCGATTGAGCGCCATATGTCGCGAGGAGGCGGGGCCGACGATCCCGCTGCCCGAGGAATACTGGATCGAAGACAAGATTTCCGCTCAGGAGTTCGCCGTCGTGGAACCTGACATCAACACCCCAGGCCGGCCCAGCCATATCTCGTGCCCTGACTGCGGCGGCGTGCTGAACCAGGTCGTCATGGATGACGAGGTGCGGTTCCGCTGCCAGATCGCTCCTTTCGCCAAGAATGCTCTGCGCGTTGGTTTGTGAAGTCGCGGTGCTGCTGGAAGCGCAGCATTAGCGCCTCGGCGAGGCTCGAGAATGGCTTGAGGCTTTGCTCATTGCCTTTCGAATTCCGGACGACCAGGACGGTAG
>JAGIBE010000252.1 GCA_017744495.1 Caulobacter sp.
GCCCTCGACCTTGCCGCCCAGCACATCGCACAGCAGTTGCTGGCCGTAGCAGATGGCCAGCATGGGCAGGCCCAGGTCGAACAGCTTGCGGCCGATGCGGGGGCTGTCGGCCTCCAGCACGCTGGCCGGACCGCCTGACAGGATGATCGCCGATGGCTTGTAGTCGTCGACCAGAGCCTCGGCCTTGTCGAACGGATGGATTTCGCAATAGACGCCGGCCTCGCGCACCCGGCGGGCGATCAGCTGGGTCACCTGGCTGCCGAAGTCGACGATCAGGACACGCTGGTGATGGGCTTCGGCGGTCATAGGGGCAGGCTCTCCAGCGTCGTCGTTTCGGTTCGGTCTCCCTCGCGGGAGCAATCTTGGTCTCTTAAGGCGCGTACGACCCGCGCTCGATCACGGCGGCGAAGAAGCCGTCCGTGCCGGCGCGATGCGGGGTCAGGCGCAGATAGCCTTCCGGCGTCAGATACTGTTCGACGCCCGCCAGGGTGATCGGCTTGACGAAGAAGCCCGGATGGCGCTCGACGAAGGCCGCCACGCGGTCCTCGTTCTCCTCGGCCAGCAGCGAGCAGGTCACGTAGACCAGGCGGCCGCCCGGCTTCACGAAGTCGGAAGCGTCAGCCAGGACGGCGTCCTGTTCGATCTGGCGCTTGGCCATTTGGTCGGGCGAGAGGCGCCACTTGGCGTCGGGGTGGCGGCGCCAGGTGCCCGAGCCTGTGCACGGGGCGTCGACGAACACCAGGTCCAGCTTGCCTTCCAGGCCCTTCAGCGGCTCGCCTTCGATCGGCGAGCGGATCTGCAGGTTGCGGACCCCTGCCCTCTGGCCACGACGGATGGTGTCCGCCAGGCGGCGAGCGTCGCTGTCATGGGCGTAGATCTGGCCGCGATTGTCCATGGCGGCGGCCAGGGCCAGGGTCTTGCCCCCGCCCCCGGCGCAGAAGTCGAGTACCTGCTTGCCCTTGACGTCGCCCGCCACGGCGGCGGCGATCTGCGAACCCAGGTCCTGGACCTCGAACCAGCCCTTGGAGAAGGCCGGCACGGCCTCGACTGACGGCGTGCGGTCGGCGGCTTGCGGCGCGGGGATGCGGAAGGCGGCAGCCAGCACGCCGGCCGGCTCGGCGCCGATCAGGGCCACGGCTTTGGCGCCGCGCTCGACATCGGTCTTGAGCAGGTTGATGCGCAGGTCGACCGGCGCGCGCTCGGACAGAGCCGCCATTTCGGCGCGCTGGTCCGCGCCCAGCGCCCGGGCCAGGTGTGGCTCCATCCAGTCGGCATAGTCGCCGGCGATCGGCGCCGGGGCGTCGTCCAGCGAGCGGGGCGAAGCGATGCGTTCGCGTTCGGCGTCGGTCAGAGCGCCGGGACCGTGCTCCTCGCCCGCCGCCTCGGCGATGCGATCCAGCGGCCACTTCCAGTCATGGGCCAGCACGCCCAGCACCACGCCGCGCGGGCTGTCGTCGCCCATTATCCAGCCCAGCGAACGCTTACGGCGCAGGGCGTCCAAGGTCAGGCCCGACACGAAGGCGCGGTCCTTGGAGCCAGCGTAGCGCGCGCCCTCGCCCCAGCGCTTCAGCGCCATCCGTACGGGAAAATGACGCGTCTCGATCTCGGTGAGGACCTCGATCGCCGCTGCTAGTCTGCCGCCGTCGCGCATTTTTGCTTTCAGATCACCAAGGCCGCCAGGATCAGCAAGATGCCGATCAGGGACGCCAGCCAAACCAGCGACCGGACGACCGGCACGCCGAAGGCGTAGAGGAAGATGTAGACCGCCCGAGCCCCGACATAGAGCACCGCTCCGTGGGCCGAGAGCATGCCGAGGCGGCCGCCCAGATAGGCGACGAGGACGGCGGCGGCGAAGAACGGAAAGGTCTCGCGGAAATTGGCGGAGGCGCGTTCGAGACGCCCCGCCATTCCCGTCAGCACCACGGGCAAATCCCGGGAGCCCACGTTCCACTTCAGGCCCCGCTGCGGCTGGGCGGCCGCGGCCGCCCAGAGCAGGTGGACCAGGCCGATCACGACGGCCCAGCCCAGCATCTGAAGTTCGACGGCCATCCGCACGGCTTAGACCGCGCTCGGATAGTTCGGCGCTTCCCGGGTGATCATCACGTCGTGGACGTGACTCTCACGCAGGCCCGCGCCGGTGATCCGCACGAACCGGGCCCGCTTCTGGAACTCGGCGATGTCGGGCGCGCCGACATAACCCATCGCCGCCCGCAGGCCGCCGACCAGTTGGTGCAGCACCGGGGCGATCGGGCCCTTGAAAGGCGTTTGCCCTTCAATGCCTTCCGGCACCAGCTTGAAGCTGTCGGTGATGTCCTTCTGGAAGTAGCGATCGGCCGAGCCGCGGGCCATGGCGCCCACCGAACCCATGCCGCGATAGCTCTTGTACGAGCGCCCCTGGTACAGGAACACCTCGCCCGGCGCCTCTTCGGTGCCGGCGAACATCGAGCCCATCATGGCGGTCGAGGCCCCGGCCGCGATGGCCTTGGCCAGATCGCCCGAGTACTTGATGCCGCCGTCGGCGATGACCGGGGTGCCGCTGTCCTTGGCCGCGCGAACGGCTTCGGCGATGGCGGTCAGCTGCGGCACGCCCACGCCGGCGACGATGCGGGTGGTGCAGATGCTGCCCGGGCCGATGCCGACCTTCACCGCGTCGGCGCCGGCGTCGATCAGGGCGCGCGCAGCGTCGTAGGTGGCGATGTTGCCGGCCACGATCTGCACGCGGTTGGCTTCACGCTTCAGACGAGCGACCGCCTGGGCCACCTGACTGGAGTGGCCATGTGCGGTGTCGATGACGACGACGTCGACGCCGGCGTCCACCAGGCCCATCGAGCGCTCAAAGCCGGCGTCGCCGACGGTCGAGGCCGCGCCGACCAGCAGCCGGCCCTTGTCGTCCTTGGCGGCCAGGGGGTGGGCCTGGGCCTTCTCGATGTCCTTGACCGTGATCAGGCCGACGGCGCGGTAGGCGTCGTCGACGACGATCAGGCGTTCGATCTTGTGTTTGCGAAGAAGCTCGCGCGCCTCGCGATGATCGACGCCTTCGGGAACCGTGATCAGGTTCTCGCGGGTCATCAGGGCCGAGGCCGGGACCTTGTCGTCGCCCTCGAAACGCATGTCGCGGTTGGTCAGGATGCCGACCAGCTTGCCGGTCTTCTTCTCGACCACGGGGAAGCCGGAGATCTTGCGCCGGGCCGTGATCTCGCGAACTTCCGCGAGGGTCGTGTCGGGATGGATGGTCAGCGGATTGATGACCATGCCGCTTTCGTAACGCTTCACCTCGCGCACGTGGTCGGCCTGTTCGTCCACCGTCAGGTTGCGGTGCAGGATGCCCATGCCGCCGGCCTGGGCCATGGCGATGGCGAGGCGGCTTTCGGTCACCGTGTCCATGGCGGCGGACACGAGCGGGATGTTCAGACTGATTTCACGCGTGAACTTGGTCTCGGTCGTCACCTGGGTGGGCATGACGTCTGACGGACCGGGTTCGAGCAAAACGTCGTCGAAGGTGAGCCCTTCGCGAATCTCCATTGGAGTCTCCATTTTGCGGCGCGGGTATACCTACGGAGCGCGTCCGTGTCGACCCGCCCGTCCGCAGAAATGGGACGAAAATGATGTAGGCGCCAGACGCCCTATTTCACCGGCTTGGCGCCGGGCGCGCCGCATTTGACGAACTTGCCCTTGGCGTCCTTGCACTGCTGCGGCTTGGCGGGCGCCGTGGCCGGACATTTGATGAACTTGCCTTTGGAATCCCGGCACTGCTTGTCCGCCAGGGCGGAGGAACCGAAGGCCGACAGCGCGAAGGCCAGGGCGACGGCGAGGCTCAGCGACTTGGACATCTGGGGTGCTCTCTCGACTGCGCGTCGGTGCGCAGGCGGGAGGACAGACCCGGGGGCGCCACGGGACAATCGGCTAGAACACCGAGGCGCGGCGCCGGGGTTCACCCGCGCGCCGGCTCGCCCCTATCGCCCCTTGAAGCCCGTCGCCACCAGGAAAACCTCGGAGCTGTCCTGGCGGCTGGCCTTGGGCTTGAAATGGACGACCTTGTCGAAGTGCTTCTTCAGCCGGGCGATCACCTCGGCCGTCTCGCCGCCCTGGAAAGCCTTGGCTACGAAAGCCCCGCCGGGCTTGAGCACCTCGATGGCGAATTCCGCGCCGATCTCGATCAGACCGACGATGCGCAGGTGGTCGGTCTCGCGATGGCCGACGGTGTTGGGAGCCATGTCCGACATCACCAGGTCCGGCGCGCCGCCCAGCAGCTCGATCAGCTTGGGCGGGCAGGACGGGTCGGTGAAGTCCATCTCCAGGATGTGGGCTGGGGCCACCGGATCGACCGGCAGCAGGTCGACGCCGACCAGCTGGGTCACGCCCCGCTCGACCGCCAACTGCAGCCAGCCGCCCGGCGCGCAGCCCAGGTCGATCACTCGCGCGTTCTTGCGGAAGAAATGGAACTTGTCGTCGATCTCGCTGATCTTGAACGCCGCACGGCTGCGATAGCCGAGGGCCCGAGCCTTGGCCGAGAACGGGTCGTTGATCTGCCGTTCCAGCCAGGCCTGCTGGCTGGGCGTGCGGCCGAAGGCGGTCTTCAGGCGCGCGGGCTTGGCGCGGCCGCTCTCATTGCCGCCGGCCGGCGGCTTGACCATGCGCTTGCGGGGAGGTTCGTCGTTCATGCGTTCACCGTCGAGGGGCGGGACGACCGACCGGCGCCGCCTCGCCGACGCCGGCGCGGCTTCTTCTGCTGGTCGGACATCAGGGACATCAGGAGGCCCTCTCTAAGCCCCCGATCGGCGACACGCACGCGAGAACACGGCCAAAGCTCCTGGACGGCCTGCAATATCGCCGCGCCGGCCAGCACCAGATCGGCGCGATCGGCCCCGATGCAGGGCTCCAGGGCCCGTTCGCGAGCGGTCAGGGTCAGCAGCCGGTCGGCCGCCGCCTCGCATTCCTGGCGTTGCATCCACAGGCCGTCGACGATGTTGCGGTCGTAGCGCGGCAGTCCAAGGTGCAGGCCGGCCAGGCTGGTGATGGCGCCCGAGGTGCCCACCATATGGGCGCGACCTTGCTCGAACACCCGCCGCATCGACTCGGCATGTGGGAAGGCCTCGATCCGCGCCTTGACCGCATCGACCATGGCCCGGAACCAACCCGCCTCCGCCCGCTCGCCCTCGGGAAAGCGTTCGGCCAGGGTCACCACGCCGATCGGGATCGACAGCCAGGCCTTGATCGGCAACTTCCAGGTCGCGAACTGGCGCGGCTTGCTGTCCAGCCCCTCGCCCTTGAGGTCGACCCACGACAGCTCGGTCGAGCCGCCGCCGACATCGACCACGAGGGCGGCCTCGGCGTCGCGGTCGAACAGGCTCATGCAGCCGGCTACCGACAGCTGGGCCTCTTCCTTGGGGGTGATGATCTGCAGCCTCAGCCCAGTCTCTTCGGCGACCCGGCGCACGAAGTCGGGACCATTGGCCGCGCCTCGGCAGGCCTGGGTGGCCACGGCCTTGACCCGCACCACCTTGCGGCGGCGGATCTTCTCGGCGCAGACCTTCAGGGCCGCCATCGAACGATCCATGGCCTCGGGCGACAGCTGACCCGTCTGGGAAAGCCCCTCGCCCAGCCTCACGATCCGGGAATAGGCCTCGACGACGCGGAAGCCGCGTGGCGAGGGCGTCGCCACCAGCAGGCGGCAGTTGTTCGTACCCAGGTCGAGCGCCGCATAGCACGACTGCTCGCCTGGCGGCCGGCGCCGGCCTGAGCCCGAAGGCTGAGGCGCGCCGGGCGCTCGCGGCGCTTCCGACATGGTCATTCCACCTTGTCTCGCAGACGATTCGAGCCGAACCGCCTCACTTCAAAAGCGAGCATAGCGGCCGGATTCCCCCGCCGGAAGGCCTTGCCTTGTCATCCGGTCACGGAATTCTACGTTCAGGTTCTAGTCAGGAGAGTCGTGTAGAGTGTCCCTCATGAACTCGAGACTCGCCAAATTCGCGATCGGTCAGGTGGTCAAGCACCGCATCTTCCCCTTCCGGGGCGTGGTGTTTGACGTGGACCCGGTGTTCGCCAATACCGAGGAATGGTGGAACTCCATTCCCGAGGACATTCGGCCGACCAAGGACCAGCCGTTCTACCATCTGCTGGCCGAGAACGACGACAACACCTATGTCGCCTACGTCTCTGAGCAGAACCTCCTGGCCGACGAGACCGGCGAGCCGGTAGGACACCCCCAGACGGCCGTGATCTTCGAGAGCTTCAACCAGGGGGCCTACAAGCTTCGCCCCCGGATCTCGCACTAGGCGCAAGCTCTCTCCGGCGAACCTTGGTTCTCGCGCAAAATCCGAACGGATTTTGCCAGAGGCGGGGCGTAACGTCGTTTCATGAGCGCAGACGGTTTTAGCAGCGGCCCGCCTCCCGGCGCGGCCGCCGATTGGACGATCGACCAGGGTTGGGAGGCCTATTCCCAAGCCGAGCACGATGTCTGGATCACCCTCTACGAGCGCCAGACCGCCCTGCTCCCGGGTCGCGCCTGCGACGAGTTCCTGCGTGGCCTCGACGCGCTGGACCTGCACCGTTCAGGCATTCCCGACTTCAAGCGGATCAACGAGGAGCTCCAGCGCCTGACCGGCTGGACCGTCGTGGCGGTGCCGGGCCTGGTGCCCGACGACGTCTTCTTCGACCACTTGGCCAACCGGCGCTTCCCCGCGGGTCAGTTCATCCGCAAGCCGCACGAGCTGGACTACCTGCAGGAGCCCGACGTCTTCCACGACGTCTTCGGCCACGTGCCGATGCTGACCGATCCGGTCTTCGCCGACTACATGCAGGCCTATGGCCAGGGCGGTCAGCGAGCCTTGGGCCTGGGCCGGCTGGCCAATCTGGCCCGGCTCTACTGGTACACGGTCGAGTTCGGCCTGATGGAGACCAAGGCCGGCTTGCGGATCTACGGCGCCGGAATCGTCTCCTCGCGCACGGAGTCGATCTTCGCGCTCGATAATTCCTCCCCTAACCGCATCGGCTTCGATCTCGAGCGGGTTATGCGCACGCCCTACCGGATCGACGACTTCCAGCAAGTCTATTTCGTCATCCCCTCGATCCAGACGCTGCAGGAGGTGACGCTGCGCGACTTCGGGCTGCTGTACCAGCGGCTGGCCGGGGCCAGCGATCTCGGCATCGCCGAGATCACCGACGCCGACCGGGTGATCACCGCCGGCACCCAGGCCTATGCGAAGGCCGGCGGGCGGTTGGCCTCGGCGGCGGGCTGACCCTTCAGGCCGAACAGGATTCTCACGCCCGGGATGCGCCGCACGATCTCATAGGTGGCGAAGCACCCGGCGAAAGTGGCGACGATCAGGATCAGCGCCTCCAGCGGTTGGGGCAGGCCCAGCTTGGCCAGATGGTGAGCCATCACGACGATCAAGGTCTGGTGGACCAGATAGAACGGGAACACGCCTAGGGTCAGGTAGCGCAGCGCCGCTCCGCCCCGGTTCAGGTGTTTGGCCCCGAAGCCCAGAATGGCCACGATGGCGCACCACGCCTCGACGGGATGGACGAAGCGCATGGCCTCCTTCAGGCCGGGCGGCGGAACCGGCGTCTCGCCGCGATAAGTCCAGACGAAGCTCGCCCAGCCGATATAGGCCATGAGCGCCAGGACCAAGGCCGGCCAGCGCGCGGCGACCAACCGGTCCCGCAGCGCCTCGGACTTGGCCAAGCCGAAGCCCAGCAGGAAGGCGCTGAACGACACGGCGTGAACATAAGGATCGTCGATCAGGGCGTGGGTCTCACCGAAGCGGGGGTACAGCCAGGTCCGCATCAGGCCCAGGAACAGGATCGGCCAGATGAACAGGCCGAGGCCGTTGAGGGCGCGCTCGGCGCCGGCCTGGATGTGCTCGCCCAGACGCCGCCAGATGAGCAGCAGGCCGGCCAAGGCCAAGGTGTAGACAAACAGGTAGGCGACGAACCACATGTGGTTCCAGGTCGGCGTGATCAGGCACTTGCCGTCCGTCCCGCACCAGTGGCCAGACGCGGTGATGTAGCGGGTCCAGAAGTGGTCGACGGTCAGCGGCGTACCCGGATGGGCGGCGATGTACTCGACGACCTGGTAGTAGGATTGTGGCGGCACGATCACGACCATGGCGAACAGCAAGGGCGGTAACAGCCGCGCGGCGCGGGCCTTGGTCAGCCTTCCCGCCGTGGTCTTGTCGGCCATGAACCTTGTCGCCGCGCCCGAGACCAGGAACAGCAGGGTCAGCCGCCAGGGATTGGTCAGCAGCATCACAGGCTCCAGCACCTCGACCGGATGCGGCGACTTCACGTGCCAATCCCAGGGCACGTAGAACATTCCGACGTGGTACAGAATCAACAGGAAGAACGCGCCGACCCGAATCCAGTCGAGGTCGTGGCGGCGGTCAGGGATCGAGGCGGTCGAGGTCATGACGGGGCATCCGGGGTGAAAAGCGATGGGAACCTCGTGACCCGAACCTCCCCGACAGGCCAAGCGCCCGGGGACCGGCGGCCGCCGGCAGGGATGAACGGAAAACCAGCAGGGACCAGCGGCGCGCTTTTCGGGATGAGCGGCGACGAGCGCCAGGGCGTCTGGCGGGCTTGGGTGCTGGGCGTCGGCCTGATCGTCTGCATTGCCGTGGTCAACGTGCTGACCATCCGCCATGACGCGCCGCGCCTGGGGACGCTGGGTCCGGCGATCTGGGAAGGCAGCAGCGCCTTCGTCACCTTGCTGATCTTCGCGATCCCCGCCGCGGTGGCCGTCTGGACCGTCCGGACGAAGCCGCGCTGGTGGCGCGCCGCGCCGGTCCATCTCGCGGCGGTCGTGCTCTACTCGGTCCTGCACGTCGCCGGCTTCGTGGCGCTGCGCAAGCTGGCCTATCTGGCCTTCATGGGCGGGCCCTACAAGTTCGGGCCGCTGTCGACGGAGTTCCCCTATGAGTTCCGCAAGGACCTGATGGCCTACGGCCTGGCTTCGATCATTTACTACCTCTCGCTGAGACGTAGCGCCCGCGAGGGCGTCGGTCAGGCGCAGGCGGCCGCCACGCCGACCTTCGACATCCGTGACGGGGCGCGTCTGGTGCGTGTGCCGGTCTCCGAGATTCTGGCGGTACGCTCCGCGGGCAACTACGCCGAGTTCCTGCTGGCCGACGGTCGGCGGCCGCTGATGCGCTCGTCGCTGAGCGCTCTCGAGGCCGACATGGCCCAGCACGGCTTCCTGCGCACGCATCGGTCCTGGCTGGTCAATCCGGCCCGAGTCACCGGTCTGCGCCCCGAGGGCTCCGGCGACTTCACGGTCGAACTGGGCGAACTCGAGGCCCCGTTGTCGCGACGGTTTCCCGAGGCCTTGGCCGCGCTGCGGGGCTAGTCCAGCAGCAGGCCCATGACGATGTCGTCCTCGACGCGGCCGTCGGGATAACGGCCGCGTCCGACCATGCGGCCCTCGATCTTGAACCCCAGGCGCTCGTACAGGCGCTGGGCGCCGAGATTGGTCGCGCCGGTCCACAACTCGATCCGGATAGCGGGCGGCGTCAGAGCCCGCGCGGCCTCGAACAAGGCGCGGAACAGGGCCGAGCCGACGCCCCTGCCCTGCCAGTCCGGATCGACGGCCACGGTCAGGTCGGTCAGCACGTGCGTGAAGATGCCGACCTTCATCCGCTCGACATGCAGCTCGCCGCAAACGACGCCGTCCGCGTCCACCGCCACCAGATTGACCCCGCCATCGGACGCCGCGGCCATGGCGTGGGCGACATAGTCGGCGGTCACTTCTTCAGGCTGACGGGCGAGGCCGCCCGGCAGCGCCGCAACCTTGCGGTGCAGGATCAGGATGGCCGGTGCGTCGTCGGCCCTCGCCGGGCGGACGGTGAAGTCGCTCATGGTCAGGCGGCCCGCTGGAACGGATAGAAACCGCCGCCAAGGTCGAGGATCACCGTCAGTTCGTCCAGGGCCTCGCGGCTTTCGACGATCAGGGCCGGATCGGCCAGGTCGGCGGGCGCCAGGCGGTCGCGGTAGCGGCGCTCGGCCCAGACGTTCAGGCGCTCGTGCAGGGCGGCGTCAAAGCGTTGAGCGGGGTTGGCCGCCGCCAGCTCGTCCTGCGTCAGCACCACCCGCAGCCGCAGGCAGGCCGGACCGCCGCCGTTGCGCATGCTCTGACGCACGTCGACATATTCGACCCGCCCGATTGGACCGTTCGAACTAGCCAGACTCTGGGCGACGGTATGGGCGCGCGGGTTGTCGCGGGTCTCGCCCGGGGCCAGCAACACCAGGCGGTCCTCGCCCGGCAGCACCAGGAGCTGGGAGTTGAACAGATAGCTCTTCACCAGGTCGTCCATCGGCAGGTCAGCCTCGCGGACTTCGACGAAGATGGGTTCGAACAGACCGTCGGCGGCCCGCCGGATGTCGTCCTGCATCGCCGCGCCGTCCTCGAAGGCCCGTTCGTGGAACAGCAGGCATTCGCGGGTGCCGACGCAGACCACGTCGTTGTGAAACGCGCCGCCTTCGATGGCCGCCCGGCCCTGACGGGCGAAGACGCCGCGCGCCGCGCTATGGCGGCGTTCGATGGCTTCGAAGGCCTCGCGGGTCTGGCGGGCCGGATAGCGGCCGTCCCAGCGCTCGAACGCCTCGCGCCCCCAGACGAACAGGTTCACACCCGGGTCGCCGTGGTCGGCGCACAGCCGCACGTGGTTGGCGGCGCCCTCGTCGGCGAAGTGCGACTGGGCCGATAGCGGATCGTGCACAGCGAACCGGGTCTCGTCCGGGAACAGCCGGCGCAACGCGCGAGCCGTCTGCGGTCCCTCTAGGCTGCGGTGCAGGTTGGTCAGCAGGTTGGCCGGGGTGAAATGCACACGGCCGTCGACGGTATCGGCGCTGGGGGTCACCGTGGCGGCGTTGGCGGCCCACATCGGCGAGGCCGAGCAGGCGGCCGCCGCCAGGGCCGGTGCGTCCTTCCAGGCCTTGTCCAGCACCTCGGCGTCGGTCCCCGAGAAGCCGATGGCCCGCAGCAGGGCGAGGTCCGGCCGCTCATGCGGCGGCAGCACGAACTGGGGCACGCCCCAGTCGGCCAGCTTGCGCATCTTGGTCAGGCCCTCCAGCACTGCGGCGCGCGGGTTGGAGACCTCGCCGGCGTTGATCTGGCTGGCGATGTTGCCCGGCGAAAGGCCGACATACGAATGGGTCGGCCCGACCAGGCCGTCGCAATTGGCCTCCACCGTCCGCGAGCTCATTCGCGCAAGCCCTTGATGTCGCCCAAGGTGTTGGCCACACCCTGCGCTTCGAAACTAGCCACCGGATAAGCGCAGTAGTCGGCGGCGTAGTAGGCGCTGGGCCGGTGGTTGCCCGAACTGCCCAGGCCGCCGAACGGCATGGTCCCGGCCGCGCCGGTGGTCGGCCGGTTCCAATTGACCACGCCTGCCCGAATACGCTTCAGGAAGTGGTCCCAACGCCCTGCTTCATTTGAGATAAGGCCCGCCGACAGGCCGTAGCGCGTAGCATTGGCGGCGGCGATCGCCTCGTCGAACGAAGCCACGCGACGCACCTGCAACAACGGCGCGAACAGCTCGTCGTCGGGCACGGCCTGGCCGGTCACGTCGACCAAACCGGGCGTGACGAAGGCGCCGCTCAGCCCCTCGACGGCGGACATGGCGCGCACGGTCCGGCCGGGCATGGCCTTGGCGCCCGCCAGCGCCATGGCGGCGGCGCCGTCCGAGATCAGCGGGCCCATGAAGGGTTCCTCTCGGCTGTTCCACGGGCCGACGACCAGGCGTTCGGACAGGGCCGCCACGGCCTCGATCACCGCCCTGCCCGCCGCGTCGTCCGAGACGATCAGGCGGCGGGCGCACGAGCAGCGCTGGCCCGTGGTGATGTAGGCCGACTGAACGACCAGAGCCGCCACAGCCTCGGCGTCGCCGGCGTCCCAGACGACCAGCGGATTGTTGCCGCCCAATTCCAGGGCCAGGATCACGTCCGGCCGGTCGGCGAAGTGGCGGCGGAAGAAGGCGCCGGCGGCGGCCGAGCCCGTGAACAGCAGGCCGTCGATCTCCTGGTCGATCAGCGCCTGGCCGACCTCACGCCCGCCCTGCACCAGGTTGACGACGCCGGGCGGGAGGCCGGCCGCCTCCAGCGCCTCGACCAGCAGTTGGCCGGCCAGGGGCGTCTCTTCCGACGGCTTGAACGCCACGGTGTCGCCCGCCAATAGGGCCGGCACGATATGGCCGTTGGGCAGGTGGCCAGGAAAGTTGAACGGCCCGAGCACAGCCATGACGCCGTGGGGGCGATGGCGCAGCACCGCGCGGCCGAAGGCCATGTCGCTGGCGTGCTCGCCAGTGCGTTCGTCATAGGCCTTGATCGAGGCCTCGACCTTGCCGGCCATCGAGCCCAGCTCGGCCTTGGTCTCCCACAGCGCCTTGCCGGTCTCGCGGCTCAGGGCCTCGGCGAAAGCGGCCGTGCGGGCCACCAGCACGTCCTTGTAGCGGCGCAGGACCGCGATCCGCTCCTCGCGCGGCAGGTCGGCCCAGGCCGGGAAGGCCTTGCGGGCCGCCGCGACCGCCGCCGCCACGTCGGCCGAGCTGGCGGTGGCCTGGCGCCAGATCACCTCGCCGGTGGTCGGGTCGATCGAGGTCGCCTCGTTTCCCGCGCCCGCTCGCCAGACGCCGTCGATGAACACGCCGCTCATGCCTTCACCCGCACCATTTCGCCGTCCTTGACGCCTAGGGCCGCCGCGGCGTCCCGGCCGATGATCGCGCTCTCGCCGTCGATCAGCACCGGCGCGCGCACCGCCCGGAAACGAGCTACCGCACCCGAGCAGATCAAAGCCTCCTCCCCATAGGCGTCTTCGCCCAAACGGACCCGTAGCCGTCGGCCTTCTCGAACGGTCTTGATGTCGTCGCGCCGCGCCGCCACCGTCGGGCCCGCGTCGAAGATGTCGATCAGGCCCGAGAAGCGGAACCCCTCGGTCTCCAGCATGGCCCGTGCGGCCTCGCCCTCGCGGTGCACCCGGCCGATGGTCTCCGAGGCGGCTTGAGGCAGCAGTTCGGCGTAGATCGGGTGGCGCGGCGCCAGGTCCAGGATGAACTGGCCGTCGGTCGAGGCGCTCATCATGTCGGCCTCGTCAAACTCCAGCCGGAAGAACTTGCTGGCCACGTGATCCCAGAACGGACAACTACCGTCCTCGTCGAACCAGCCGCGCAATTCAGCCAGCACCATCTCGGCGAAGCGCTGGGGCTCCAGGCCGATCAGCATGTAGCGCGACTGGGCCAGCAGGCGTCCCGCTCCGCCCTTGCGCCGCTCGGGCTTGAGGAACAACGAGCCCACCTCGGACCAACCGGCGCATTCGTTGACCAGCACCAGGGCTCGGTGGTCGAACCGTTTGTCCAGGGTGGGAGAAGACTGCGCCAGGGTCACGACGCGGAACGAGAAATGCGGGCGCTTCAGACCCACCCCCGCCTTGACGCCGGCGACGCCGACGATGTCGCCGGCTTCCAGATCCTCGAGCATCAGGGTGTACCAGGCCTCGGGCGCGGCGACCTCGGAGTGGAAGCTCTTCCGCGACAGCTCCAGGCGAGCCCGCAGCGTCGCCTCGTCTTCGGGCAGGCTGGTGAAGCCGCGCCCCGACAGGACGGCCAGCTCCATCAAGCTGTCGAAATCGGCGGGCAGCGCGGGACGGACGACAAGCATTCTTAGTGGGTCTCCGCGAAGTCGGTCATATCGGCATCTAGGGCGGCGCGCAGGGCGGGACCGTCGATCTCGCCGCTGGCCAGCTTCATCAGGATCACGGCCGACAGCTGGGCGCGCTCGACGAAGCTGTCGGGCCAGGCGTGCTCGGCCTCGCTGTGGATGTCGCCGCCGCGCACCCCCAGGGTGTCGACATTGGGCAGGCCCGAGGCGAACAGGTTGTTGCCCTCGCAGACCCCGCCGGACGGCTTCCAGGCGATGTCCTGACCCAGCAGGGCGCCCGCTTCCTTGATCGCCCCGAACAGCTTCTGTTGGGCGGCGTTGAACGGCTTGGCGCCCCGCGTGATGCGGCCGTGCAGATGAGCGTGCAGCCCCTCCCCCGTGCCGGCGACGATCCTGTCGACCTCGCCCTCGAACCAGGTCGCGTCCTCGGTGGCGGGGAACCGGACGTTGAAGCGCACCACGGCGACGTCGGGGACCATGTTCAGCGGCGAGCCGCCGTCGATCTTGGCGACGTTGCAGGTGAGGCCCTCGCGCTGTCCGTTCAGCGCGTGCAGGGCCTGAGCGATCCGCGCGGCCTCCATGATCGCGTTGCGCCCGGCGGCGAAGTCCCGCCCGGCGTGGGCGGCCTTGCCATGGACCACAATGTGGAAATTGCCCGAACCCTTGCGGGCGCTGGCCAGAGCGCCGTCGGCCAGGGCGGGCTCGTAGGTCAAGCCCACATGCCCCTGGCGAGCGAACTGGGCCAGGATCGGGGCCGAGGCGACCGAGCCGATCTCCTCGTCGGGCGACAGCAGCACGCGATAGCCGACCTTATGCGCCAGCGGATGGCGCTCGAACGCCTCCAGCGCCGCCAGCATCACCGAGATACCGCCCTTCATGTCGGCGATCCCAGGCCCGTGCAGCGCGCCGTCCGACCGGGTGGTGACGGTCCGGAAGTTGGAACCCTCGGGATAGACGGTGTCGTAGTGACCGGTCAGCACGACCTGGACGGCGGCTTCGGGCCGCACGACCACGGCGATCGCCGCCGGATGGGCCTGTTCGCCGATACGCCCGTCGGCGCCCACCTCGGGCGAAGCTCCCAGTGGGATGTCGGTCGGGGCGGCGGGTAGGTTTCCGAAGGCGTCGAGCAGAACTTGCCGCTGGCGTTCGAGACCGCCCAGGTGCCGGCTTCCCGAATTGATGGCGCACCAACCTATCGCCCGATCGATGATCAGCGGCCCTTGGCCCGCCAGATGTCGCAGGACGGCGCGATCCTCGTCGTTGAGTCGCATGAATCCACTGTCTCCCTCAGTTCAAACCTAAACCAAGGGCCGCGGGCAATTCGTGCTTCCTCGCCTAAGGAAACCGGTGACCCGCGCAACAGCCTTGCTCCGAACAGGGTTCGGTTCCGGCCGAGGCCGGGGCGGAAGTGCTGGATCAGTTGTAGTCCTTTCTCCAGCGCACCGAAAGCTGTGCGTCGCCTTGGCTGCCCAGCTTGGAGACCAGCGACAGCGCCCGCCGCACGCGCCACTCGACCTGGGCCGAGGGGCCTTCGCGGCCGCCGCCGATGATCTCGATATAGACGTCGTCGGTGACGTACTTGCCGCCGGCCACGGTCATGCCGGTGGCGCTGTCGGCGAAGGACAGCCGGTCCAGCCCGGCCAGGCTTCGCAAGTTGCCGATCACGTCGAAGCCGCCGCCGCCGGCCAGGGCGGCCAGCGCCGAGGCCAGCTGGGCCGCCTCGATAGGCGTCAGGTTGGCCGCCGAAGAACCGAACAGCACCTGCGACAGCACCTCGTCCTGGGGCAGTTCGGGCTTGGAGGTCAGGGTGATCTCCGGCTTGGCGGCCGTGCCCTGGACCTTGACGACGGCGGTCAGGGTCGGGTCCTCGCGCACGGCGGTCAGGTCCAGCCGGATGCGGTCCAACTGAGTGGCCAGGCGCACCGTGCCGCTTTCCTCGAACTCGAAGCGCTTGCCGGCGAAGTCGTATTCGCCTCGCACCATACGGGCCTCACCATCCAGCGTGGGGCTGTTGGTCGAGCCGCCGACATGGGCGTTCAGCGACAGCTCGACGTCCAGGCCCCGCCCTCGCACGAAGATCCGCCGGGGCGCCGTCAGGGTGACGTCCAGCAGCATGCCGCTGCCGGGCGCGACCTTGCGGACCTCGATGCCCTGGTCCAGCTCATCCGGCCGGTTGCGCTCGATCACGTCCATCGAGACCACGCCCGCCGGGGTCTTGGTCTGGGCCGAGACATCCGCGCGGTCGATGGTCAGAGCGCCGACCATCTTGACCTTGCCGTCGGCGCCGCGATTGACCGTGGTCTGGCCACTGGCGGTGGCGACGGCCAGTTCGTTGTCGATGACGCGGAAGCCCTTCAGGTCCAGCTTGAAACTGCCCAGCCCGTTGCGGGCCAGGCTGATCCGCCCCGAGCCGGCCATGGTCCCGCCCTGGCCGTCGCCCGCCGAGACCTGGCTGACGTCGATGGCGTTGTCGGCCAGCGCCACACGGACGATGACGTCGCGCAGAGTGAGGCCGGTCTGGCCGTCATCGACCCGCCCGCCTTCCAGGCTGGCGCGGCCGGTCAGACGCGGGTCGGCCAGAGTGCCGGCCAGTTCGCCCTCGGCGTCGATCTTGCCCGCCACGCTGCGTTCCGAGCTGCCCAGCAGATTCCACAGCGGCTTGATCTCGCCCTGGGCCGTGAATTGCCCCCGCACCGGCCGCTCGCGGCTGATCGCCAGATGGAACGGCTTGGCCGAGGCTTCGGTCGGCAGCGTCACCTCGGCCTTGGCCTGTAGGCCCTGGCTGTTGGAGCTGCTGGCGTTGATGGTCATCAGGTTGTCGCGCAGCACGCCCTTGATCTGGGCGCTCAGGGCGCCGTCGGTGCGCGGACCGCGCTCGCGGGCGTCGATCAGATTGGCGTCGAACTCGCCGGTCAAGGTGGGCCCCGAACCATTCAGCGTCACATGGGCGTCGACCTTGCCGGCCATGTCGGGGTTGAGCGCCGTCAGGCTGACACCGGTCAGCTGGGCTCGCAAGGTCGCCAGATCGCCGCCGACATCGGCGTCCAGATCGGCCGCGCCGTCGCCGACCGACAGTCGCAGTCGAGCGCTGGTGCGCGGGCCGCCGAAGCGGATCTGGGCGGTCTCGCGGGTCTTGATCTCGGTGCGGGACATGGCGCCGGCGGCGTCGAGCGCCAGTTGATAGCCCTCGCCGACCAGGGTCAGCACTCCCGAGCCGTTCAGCTTCCACCGGCCGGAGGGAGATTCGCCCCGGGCGTCGATCGTCAGCGGCAGGCGCGCCATCGGGCCGGAAGCCTTCACCGCCGCATGTCGGACCTTCCAGGCGCCGCTGGTGATATCTTCCGCGGTGAGATTCAGCTGGGCCACGGCGCCGGCGCCGCCGTCGGCGATCTTGGCCGTGCCGGCGATCCGGCCTTGAGGCAGGAAGGCGCCAGGCCCGACCGCCAGGGTCAGGTCGGCCGCAGCGGGACGTCCGCTGCGCAGCGAGATAGCGCCCTTGGCTTTGACCCCGCCCGCGTCCATGTCCAGGTCGGAAAGCTCCAGCCCGCCCGGCGCGAAGCTGAAAGCCGTGTGGCCCTTGGCGGGACCGTACTGGCTGCCGGCCTCGATCGAGGCCGCGCCGTCGCCGCCGTCCGGCCGCTTGGAGAAGGACAGCACCACGTGGGCGTTCTTCAGCGGCAGGCGCGGCACGTCGATGGAATCGAAATCAGCGATCAGGTCGGCCTTGGGCGCTGCCAGGGTTCCGGTCACCGCGCCCGTGCCCTTGGCCTTGCCCGCCACCTCGACAGGGCCCGCCACGAACGGTCCGGTAGCGGTCCAGTCCAGCTTGAAGGCCAAGGCCGTGCCCGGACCCAGGACGCCGGCGGCCTTCACCGAGGCCGCGGCGCCGTCCAGCTTGGCGTCGGCGATCGACAGCCGCTCGTTGGCCCAGGAGCCGCGAGCCTGCAGCCTCGGGGTCTTGCCCAGCAGACGGTCCAGTTCCGCCAGGCCGGTCGCGAAGCCGGCGCCGCGGGCGTCGACACTCAGCATCCACGGCTTGTTGACGCCCTGGCTGGCCGACCACTTGGCGATCGTCTGCCCCGCCATGCCGGCATGGACCGGCGCCAGGGAGGCGACCTTGGCCTCGCCCTTGAACGACAGGCCGCCCAGGATGCCGCGCTCGCCCTGGGCGTCGACCTTCAAGTTCGGCGCCTGGACCTTGGCCGAGCGGATCAGGAAGCGGCCGTCCTTCAGTCGCAGGCCTTCGAACTGGGCCGAGGGCGAGCGCCCCAGCACAGCCAGCAGCCCCTGGCCGCCTCCGCCTTCGGTGGTGGCCTCGGCCTTGATGCTCAGCTCGCCGCGCTTCCAGCCGACAATGGCCGGCCCCTTGGCGCGGGCCAGGCGATAGCCCAGCCACGAGAGGTCGCGGACGTCGACATGGCCGTCGACCAGGAAGCCGTCGCCGTTCAGATGGAAGACGCCGTCGATCACGCCCGCGCCAAGCTTCGGCAAGGGCGTGATGCGTGAAAGGTCGCCGACCCTGGCGTTGAACTTCAGGCCCTGGGGCGCGGTGATCCGCTTGCCCAGGTCGGCCGGACCGTGGGCGACCAGGTTCAAGTTCTGGCTGTCGATCTTCAGGTCCAGCACGTTGAACGCGCCGGCCTTGCGTCCGACGATCGAGAAGGCCGCGTCGGCCCCGAACATCTTCTCTTCGCGGTCGGTCAGGGTGGAGGCCGACAGGTCCATGTGACCCGCCGCCGAGCCGCCCTGCGGCGTCCAGGCGCCGCCGGCCTTCAGCGGCGTGGTCGTCCCCGATCGAGCCAGGACCGTGAAGGCGCCCTGGCTCATGGTGCCGTGGGCCTTGGCGTCGAGATCGAACGGACGATCGGCCGAGAGGCCCAGCGCGCCGGCCAGGGCCCCGCCGTTGGCTTCGCGGCCTTCGGCGTCGAGCAGCAGGGTCTTGTCGCGCCCCAGGTCGAAGACAAGCTTCAGGTGGTCCCCGGCATGCAGGCGGCTCAGCGCCTGGATGGCGCCCTTCTGGCCGCCCAGACGCTGGGATTCGTAGTCGCCGCTGAGGTCGAAGTCACCGGCCCGGCGGCTGAACTCGGGACGGGTGATTAGCCGCAGAGCGACGTGGTCGAGGTCCACCGACAGGGGCGCGGCGCTGGACTTGCCCTTGGGGGTCAGGGTCGGGCGGCGCAGCACGATCACTTGGCGCGCCTTGATCTCATCGGCGTGGAAGCGGCGGTAGAACAGTTCAGCCGGACGCCAGTCGACATAGAGGTCGGACGCCTCGAGCCACACCCCCTTCTCGTCGCTGATCGTCAGGCGACGAACACCGAAGGCGTCCCAGATGTCGCCGGTCAGGCCCTCGATCTTCAGGCGGCCGATGCGGCCCAGCTTCAGTCCGCTCGTGCGGGCCTCCAGGAAGGCGCGCCCCTGCGGAGTGATCGCCCCGAAGCGCACGCCGCCCAGCAGCACGGCGACCAGCACCACAAGGCTGACCGAGACGATGATGAGCAGGCCTGGCCAGCCGATCTTGCGCGCGACCCTGGTCGCCGCTTCAGCGACGACTTCCGCCGCGTCCTCAGGCGGCGGCCCGCCGGGGGGTGTCTGGGCGTCGGTCAAAAGGCTTGCCCGATGCTGATATAGACCTGGAACGACGGATCGCCTTCGCGCTTGCTGATCGGCATGGCGATGTCGGCGCGGATCGGTCCGAAGCCCAGGTCGTAGCGGACGCCGACGCCCACGCCGACTCCGAAATCATCGCCGTTGGGCCACTTGTCGACGCCGACGCCGCCGGCGTCTACGAAGGCCACGCCGCCCCACTTGTCGGTGAACTTGTGGCGCAGCTCCAACGAGGTCTCCAGCAGCGACAGGCCACCCTGCGGCGTGGTGGTGTTGTCGATGCGCGGGCCGATGGCCTGATAGGAATAGCCGCGCACCGAGCCGCCGCCGCCGGCGTAAAAGCGGTTCGAGGCCGGCACCTCCGGCATGGTGCCGCCCAGGATCTGCCCGGCCTTGAACCGGCCCGCCAGCACGGTTCGGGCTCTCTCGCCGAACGGCAGATAGGCCGTGGTCTGGGCTTGGACCTTCAGGAAGGCCATGGTCAGGTCGCCGGTGATGGCGGTGGGCTCGGCCCGCGCGTCCAGTCGCCAGCCCTTGGTGGGGTCCAGGATATTGTCGGAATGGTCCCAGGCCTGGGCGCCCAGTAGGGTGAAGGTCGCGAAGTTCTGCTCGACGTCGGTGGTGACGCCGTTGGTCGTGGTGGGCGAGTCGACCTGGGACAGGTCCAGCGAGACACCGTAGGTGCGGTAGACCGTGGTGCTCAGCTTGCGGGTCAGGTCCGCGCCGAGGTGAAGCCCGGTCTCGACATAGGCGTCCGTGTCTTCACGGAAGACGGCGGTGTTCAGCTTCAGGGTCTGCTGGCTGCGCCGCCAGTGCGGCAGGGCCAATTCGGCTTCCAGGCGGCTGTCCAGCTTGCCCAGTCGCGCCGTCAGGGTGGTGGTGTCGGCCCGATGGAAGCGATTGTAGTGGATCCACTTGGCGTCCGCGCCGGGGCCGTCGGTGCTGGAATAGTTCGCCGCCAGTTCCACGGTCCGCGATTTGCGGTCGGACACGGTGACGATCACCGGACGCAGGCCGTCGGGCAGGGCCTGGTCCTTGGGAGCCAGCGAAACCGAGACCGTGTCGTAGACGCCGGTGTCGCGCAAGCGGCGCTCCAGCTCAGCGATGTCGTCGGGCTCGTATATGTCGCCCGATTTCCAGGGCGCCAGGTGCTTGATCCACGCGGGGTTCGATCGCCCCTGGGTCACGACCTGTATCCCGTCGACATGGGTCAGATCGCCTGCCGCGATGTGGAACACCGGCCGCACGGTGTGGTCGGCATGATCGACCACGACCTCGCGCGGCTCGGCCGCGGCGTCGGCGTAACCCAGTTGCTGGACCTGAGAGACGACGCGTCCTTCGGCCGCCAGCACATCGACGGCGCGGCCCGGCGCTCCGGGCACAAGGTGGATGACGCTTTCGGCGCGCTGCACTACGCCCTCGTCAGGCGGCGTCCCGCTCCAGGCCAGCCTGGGGTCGGCGATCACGAAGACCGGACCGGGGGTGATCTTGAGAATCGCGCGAGGCGGATCGGCTTCCGAGACGTCAGGTTCGACGACGTAGCCGTAATAGCCTTCCGACCGCAGCACGGCGACGGCGTCGTCGCCGGCGTCGCGAGCCCGGCGACGGGCTTCCGAGCGGCTGCGCGGCGGCGCCTTGGCTTCGATCATGGCGCGCTGAATCGCTTCGCGCAGCGCCTTGTCCTCGACGCCGGTGATGCTGGCCGCGGGCTCGGCCGCATTGGCATGGCCGGCGGCCAACAGGGCCGCCGCGGTCACGCCAAGGGCAAATCTCTTACGCACCAAGCCTTCCGAGTCTCCGCGCGAGCGCCCCCAAACCCCCTGTAGTCGCCCCCCCGCCGCCTGTCACGCAGGGAAATCTCCGGAAACGTTCCGACGCCCGGTTCCCAGGCCGGCGAAAGGGCGCCCAAATCTTGGGCAGTCCCGCGCAACGGGCCTTCGCGCGGCGAAAAGCACCGCTAGCGGCGTTCGCGCGTTCTAGGCTGGATCGGGACGCGCCCCTCCGAGCGGCGCGCAGGGCGGATGAGATGGACACGGGCGTGGCGGCGAAAATCCAGGATCTCGACGATACTCCCAGCTTGCCGATGACCGGCGCGGCCTACCTGCCGGGCGCGGCCTATGACGAGATGATCGCCCAGGGCGGCGACGTCCGGGCCCACTATGCGGCGCTGCAGAGCCGAATCTCCACCCTGGGGGCCGGAGAGCTGGCCGACCGCCAGCGGATGCTCGAGCGCTCGTTCCTGCTGCAGGGCATCACCTTCACCGTCTACGGCGCCGACAGCGCCACCGAACGGATCATCCCCACCGACCTTTTCCCCCGCATTCTGCCGGCCCAGGAATGGTCGAAGATCGAGGCCGGCCTGACCCAACGCCTGCGGGCGCTGAACATGTTCCTGGCCGACATTTACGGCGAGCAACAGATCCTGATGGACGGGGTGGTGCCGCGCGAGCTGGTCCTGGGCGCGCCCTCGTACCGTCGCGAGATGCAGAACCTCTATGTGCCGCACAAGGCCTACGCCAATGTCTGCGGCAGCGACCTGATCCGCGGCCAGGACGGCGAATTCGCGGTGCTGGAGGACAATCTGCGGGTGCCGTCCGGCGTGTCCTACATGCTGGCCAACCGCGACGCCTCCAAGCGCACCTTCCCCAGCGCCTATCGCGAGGCCGGCGTGCGGCCGGTCGAGCGTTATCCCGACCTGCTGCTGGCCACGCTCAAGAGCATGAGCGCCGACTGGCGGCCCGATCCGCAGGTCGTGGTCCTGACGCCCGGCGTCTACAATTCGGCCTATTACGAGCATGCCTATCTGGCGCGGCTGATGGGCGTGCCGCTGGTCGAGGGGCGCGACCTCGTGGTGCATGACAACATGGTCTACATGCGCACCACGACCGGTCTGCGCCGGGTGGACGTGATCTACCGCCGGGTGGACGACGACTTCATCGATCCCCTCACCTTCCGCCGGGATTCGTCGCTGGGCGCGGCGGGGCTGTTCAACGCCTATCGGGCCGGCAACGTGGTCATGTGCAACGCCCCGGGCACCGGGGTGGCCGACGACAAGGCGGTCTACGCCTTCGTGCCCGACATCATCCGCTATTATCTGGGCGAGGACCCGATCCTGCCCAACATCGAGACCTTCCTGTGCCGCGAGCCGGCCCAGCTGAGCCACGTGCTGGCCAATCTGGACAAGCTGGTGGTCAAGGCCGTGGGCGCTTCGGGCGGCTACGGCATGCTGGTGGGGCCGCACGCCTCGGCCAAGGAACGGGCCGAGTTCGCCGATGCCCTCAAGGCCGATCCGGCCAACTATATCGCCCAGCCGACGATCCAGCTGTCGACCGCGCCGTGTCTGGTGGACGGCCGGATCGAGCCTCGCCACGTCGACCTGCGGCCCTTCATCCTGTCGGGCGAGAAGACCGTGGTGACACCGGGCGCCCTGACCCGCGTGGCGCTGAAGCGCGGTTCGCTGGTGGTCAATTCCAGTCAGGGCGGCGGCAGCAAGGACACCTGGGTGCTGGCCGAGGAGAACGGCCACGGCGGCAACGGCCACAACGGCCACAACGGCCATCACGCCGACAAGGGAGGCGGTCATGATGCTCGCTAGGGTCGCCGACAGTCTCTACTGGCTGGGCCGCTACATCGAGCGGGCCGAACACCTGTCGCGCCTGTCAACGGTGATGCTGAACGCCACGCTGGACCAGACCGACGCCGGCGCCGAGGCCGTACGGATCGCCCTGTCGGCGGTCGGCGAGACCGAGCTGAAGTCGGGCGCCTTCGAGGCGGCCAACGGCCTGGTCCTGGATCGCGCGGATCCCAATTCGGTGGTCGCCTCGCTGTCCCGGGCTCGGGAGAACGCCCGCCAGGTCCGCGACCAGATCACGACCGAGACCTGGGAGCGGTTGAACCTGCTGTACCTGAAGGTCATCGACCGCAACGCCGGCCGGGAATTCGCCGACAATTCCGTAACCTTCCTCCATGACATCATCGCCGACGTGCACCTGTTC
>JAGIBE010000253.1:0-22749 GCA_017744495.1 Caulobacter sp.
GCCCGCGGCCCGCCCTTCCTCGATGATGTAGGACAGGATCGGCCTGTCGACGACATTGAGGAGCTCCTTCGGTGTCGTCTTGGTGCCGGGCAGGACCCGGGTGCCGAAGCCCGCGACGGGAAGGACGGCTTTGCGGACGGGTTTCATGAGGGCCTCGTGAGCAGTCACTGGGTGGGGACGGTTTCTAGGGCGCGCCGCGATGTCGCGCCACCACTGTTCTGTGACTGTCCGTGTCAAAACGAGGGCCGCCCAAAATCGGCGCGCGATCGAGCGCGAAATGGTCTAGCACGGGCGAACAATCGTCGGAGCCCGTCGCACCATGGTTCGTCTGACCGCCAAACTCGCCCCCAAACTGGCGCTGGTCGCCGCGCTCGGCGCGGCCCTGGCCCTGTCCGCCTGCGGCCCCAGCAAGAAACAGCAGGAGACCCTGGCCGCCTCCCAGGTCTTCATGACCCAGAACGGCAAGCAGCCGGGCGTCGTCACCCTGGCCGACGGCCTGCAGTACAAGATCGTCCGCTCGGGCCCGGCCGACGGCGTCAAGCCCAACCCGACCGACGAGGTCAAGGTCAACTACGAGGGCAAGCTGGTCGACGGCACGGTGTTCGACAGCTCCTACGAGCGCGGCCACCCGGAGTCCTTCCCGCTGCAGGGTCTGGTGCCGGCCTGGAAGGAAGCCCTGATCATGATGCGGCCGGGCGACGAATGGATTCTCTACGTGCCGCCGGAACTGGGCTACGGCTCGCAGGACAAGGGCCCAATCCCCGGCAACAGCGTGATGATCTTCCGCATCGAGCTGATCGACGTCCTGCCCTCGAAGGTCCAGGCCCCCAAGATTCAGCCGCCCAAGGAACGGGCGCCGGTCTAGACCTTCGGTACGGCCATCCCCCGCCGCACGGCGGCCCGCTCGCCCACCCGCTCCAGCCAGGCGCGCGCCGCCGGCAGGGGCGGACGGTCGGGTTGGATCTTCTCCAGCCCTTCCAGGGCCGCCACGGTCCAGGGATAGCTGGCGATGTCGGCGATCGAATAGTCGAAGCCCGCCAGATAGGGGACCATCTCCAGCCGCCGGTCCATCACCCCCAGCAGCCGCCGGACCTCGTCGGCGAAGCGGTCGACGGCCAGCTCGATCGGTTCGGGGGCGCGCAGGGCGAAATAGCCCAGCTGGCCGGCCATTGGCCCCAGGCCGCCGACCTGCCAGAACGTCCATTCCAGCGCCGACACCCGGTCCGGTCCCGAGGGCGCCAGCAGCTTTCCGGTCTTCTCGGCCAGATAGACCAGGATCGCCCCGCTCTCGAATACGGACTGCGGGCCGCCGGGCGCGTCCTGGTGATGATGGCCGGGATCTTGTTATTGGGCGAGATGCTGAGGAAATCGGGCGCGAACTGCTGGTTCTGGCCGATGTCGACCGGATGCACGCGGTATTCCAGCCCCAGTTCCTCCAGGGCGATCGGGATCTTGCGGCCGTTGGGCGTGGTCCAGGTGTAGAGGTCGATCATGGCTCGGCTCCCTGCTCGCGGTTGAAGCATAGAACGCCAACGGAGCCGTTCAGGGCTCAGCCCGGTAGGCGCGGGCGACGGGGCGCGCTAGGGTCGCGTCCATGGTCGCCTCCGCCCAAACCACGCCACCCGTGTCGTCTTCCCAAGTCTCGTCTTCCGAGGTCCTGGCCGCCCGCGCCGTCGATATCCTCTCCACGCTGGTGGCCTTCGACACCACCTCGCGGCTGTCCAACCTGGCCCTGGTCGAGTGGGTCGAGGCCTATCTGGCGAACCTCGGCGTCGCCTCGCGCCGGGTGCCCAACCCCGACGGCACCAAGAGCAATCTGCTGGCCAGCATCGGTCCGGCGGTGGAGGGCGGCGTCGTGCTGTCGGGCCACACCGACGTGGTGCCGGTCGACGGCCAGCCCTGGTCCAGCGACCCGTTCGTCCTGACCGAGCGCGACGGACGGCTCTACGGCCGGGGGACCTGCGACATGAAGGGCTTCCTGGCCCTGGCCCTGGCCGCCGCCCCGGACCTGGCGAAGGCCCCGCTGGACCGCCCTGTCCATCTGGCCTTCTCGTACGACGAGGAAGTCGGGTGCCTGGGCGCGCCGGACATGATCGCGGTGATCGCCGAGGAACTGCCCCGCCCGGCCCTGGTGGTCGTCGGCGAACCCACCGACATGGTCGCCGTGCGCGGCCACAAGGGCATCGCCAGCTTCCGCGTCACGGTCACCGGCCGCGAGGCGCACTCCAGCCTGACCCATCTGGGCGTCTCGGCCAACATGGTCGCCATCAAGCTGATGAATCACCTGGTGGAGCTGTCCGAGCGGCTGGAGCGCGAGGCCGACCCCGCCTCGCCGTTCACCCCCAAGGGCGCGACCCTGACCATCGGCCAGGTCAACGGCGGCACGGCGGTCAACATCCTGGCGCGCGAATGCGTGTTCATCTTCGACCTGCGGGTCCCGGCGGGCCTGGAGCCCAAGGCGATCCTGGCCGACTTCTTCGCCCTGGCCGACACGCTGGACGCCGAGATCAAGGCCAAGGCTCCCGAAGGCGGCGTCAAGGTCGAGACCCGGTCGATGACGCCCGCCTTCGCGCCCGAGGTCGACGGCGCGGCCGAGACTTTCGCCCGTCGCATCGCCGGCGACAACGGCCCGCCGCGTGTGGTGCCCTACGCCGCCGAGGCCGGGCAGTTCCAGGGCGCGGGCTTCTCGACCGTGATCTGCGGCCCCGGCTCGATCGACCAGGCCCACCAGCCCGACGAGTTTGTCGAGATCAGCCAGATGGAACGCGGCGCGGCCTTCATGCGCCGGTTGGTCGAGGACCTGTCCCGGGCCTGACGGCTATTTTTACGCCGACGCGCTTTCTTCACGCGAACCGACGTCCACTTCGCTCGAAAGCGCTTTAGTGCGCCGAAGGCCGGTAGCGGCGGATGACCAGCCGGCGGCCGAAGAAGGCCACGGGGTCCAAGGCCATCACCCGCAGGATGTCGAGCGAGCGCGCCTTGCGCGCGGCCTGAAGTTCGCGCCGCGAGGCCAGAATCGGTTCCAGGGCGTCGCGCTGGAAGGCGGCCCTGATGCCCCGCACCACCGGACCGGCGTCGCCGCGCCGCCAGTGCAGCAGCAGCAAACCGGCGGTCACCAGCACATGCAGCGGCGTGGTCAGCCACAGCAGCACCGGCGGGGTGTTCTTCAGGAAGGTCCAGACCCGGTTTCGCGAGCCGTGGAAGATCGAGAATTCCGACCGCACCCCGGTGCTGGCCGAGCCCACGTGCTCGACCACCGCCGCCGGCAGCAGCAGGGTCGTCTCGCCCGCCAGCCGCAGGCGGTACCCCAGGTCGACGTCCTCGCAATAGCAGAAGAACCGCTCGTCGAAGCCGCCCAGGCCCAGGAACAGCTCGCGGTCGATCACGGTCGCCGCCCCGCAAGCCGAGAACACCTCGCCCTCCAGCAGATCGGCTGGACGGCGCCGGCGGTAGCCGCCCCGGAACGGGATGCCGGCCGAGGTCATGACGTCGCCGGCCCCGTCCATCAGGTCGGGCTCGTCGGCCACCATCTGCAGCGAGGTGAAGCAGCGCACCTGCGGATGGCGGCGGGTCCCGGCGACCAGGGCCTCCAGCCAGTCGGGCCGGGCGTAGGCGTCGGGATTGAGCAGCACCAACCAGCGGCCCCGGGCCTCCCGGGCCGCCAGGTTGTTGCCGGCCGCGAAGCCCAGATTGACCCCCGGCTGCAGGAAGCGAATCGTCGGATCGGCCGCCGCCGCGGCCTGGGGGGCGCCGTCAGTCGAGGCGTTGTCGACCAACAGGATCTCGAAATCGGTGAAGGTTTGGGCCCACAACGCCTCCAGGCAACGCGCGAGCGTCGGGCCGCTCTGGTACGAGACGATGACGACGCTGACGAGCGGCGAACCCGTTCCGGTGACTTCGTCGCTCTTGCCATTGTCGGTAGGGCGAGCCATGCGTGGCGCTTCGATTCCTAAGAAGGTTTGGTCCGTGAAAATCACGCCGATGGCGATTCCCGAGGTGCTGCTTATCACGCCCACGCGCCATGGCGACGCACGAGGATGGTTTTCGGAGACCTTCCGTCAATCGGCCTTGGAAGAGGCCGGCTTCTCGGGCGGCGCTTTCGTGCAGGACAACCACGCCCGATCGACCGGACGCGGCGTGCTGCGCGGCCTGCATTTCCAGCGGCCGCCCCATGCTCAGGACAAGCTGGTGCGCTGCGTGCGTGGCGCGGTGTTCGACGTGGCCGTCGACATCCGCCGAGGCTCGCCCACCTTCGGCCGCTGGGTCGGGGCCGAGCTGTCGGCCGACAACGGCGCCCAGCTGCTGACGCCCAAGGGCTTCGCCCACGCTTACTGCACTCTGACCGACGACTGCGAGGTGCTCTACAAGGTCACCGACTATTACGCGCCGCAGGCCGAGGGCCAGTTGCGGTGGAACGATCCGGCCCTGGCCATCGAGTGGGGCGTGCCGGCCGGCGAGGTCACCACCAACGCCCGCGACGCCGCCGCCCCGCTGCTGGCGGACCTGGATACGCCTTTCGAATACGGAAGCGCGCGCGCCGACTAGACCTTAGTCCGCTATCGAAGCCTGGCGGCTAGTGATATTCCGCTCAGGAACAGTCGCCGACCTGCGTCGGCCTTGAAGGAACTGGGCGTGAAGATACTCGTCACCGGCGGCGCGGGCTTTATCGGGTCGGCGGTGTGTCGCCTGCTGATCGGCGAGACGGGCGACCAGGTCGTCAATGTCGACAAGCTCACCTATGCCGGCTCCCTGACCTCGGTGGCCGAGGTCTCCAGCTCGCCCGACTATGTTTTCGTCCAGGCCGACGTCGCCGACCGCGCGGCGATCAAGGCCGTCTTCGACACCCACCGTCCGGACGCCGTCCTGCACCTGGCCGCCGAATCCCACGTCGATCGCTCGATCTCCGGGGCCGGGCCCTTCGTCGAGACCAACATCGTCGGCACGTACGTGATGCTGGATTGCGCCCTGGACTACTGGCGCGGCCTGACCGGCGCGGCCAAGGACGCCTTCCGCTTCCTCCACGTCTCCACCGACGAGGTCTATGGCAGCCTCGGGGCCGACGGCCTGTTCGAGGAGACCACCGCCTACGCGCCGACCTCGCCCTATTCGGCCTCCAAGGCCGCGGCCGACCACCTGGCTCTGGCCTGGTTCCACACCTACGGCCTCCCGGTGCTGGTCTCCAACTGCTCCAACAACTACGGGCCCTATCACTTCCCCGAGAAGCTGATCCCGCTGATGATCCTGAACGGCCTGGAGCGCCGGCCGCTGCCGGTCTACGGCGACGGGGCCAATATCCGCGACTGGCTGTTCGTCGAGGACCACGCCCGCGCCCTGCGCGCGATCCTGGAGACCGGCCGTCCGGGCGAGAAGTACAATGTCGGCGGCCGCAATGAGCGAACCAACCTCCAGGTGGTCCAGACGGTCTGCGACCTGCTGGACGAGTTGGCGCCCAGCGCCCAGGGTTCGCACCGCGACCTGATCACCTTCGTCGCCGACCGCCCCGGCCACGACCGCCGCTACGCCATCGACGCCACCAAGGTCGAGACCGAGCTGGGCTGGCGCGCGCGCGAGACCTTCGAGACCGGCATCCGCAAGACCGTCGAATGGTACCTGGCCCGGGCCGACTGGTGGGAGCCGTTGCGCCGGGCCTATGACGGCCGCCGCCTGGGCCTGCTGGCCGCCAAGGCCGGCTGAAGTCCATGACCGGACCCATCCTCGTCTTCGGCCGCAAGGGCCAGGTGGCGCGCGAACTGGCCGAGCTGGCCGGGGCGACCGGCCGCCCCATGACCGTCGCGGGCCGCGAGACCCTGGACCTGACCGATTCCACGGGAGTCGCGGACCTGATCGCCCAGGTCGCCCCCAGCGCGGTGATCAACGCCGCCGCCTACACCGCCGTCGACCGGGCCGAGCGCGAGCCGGACGCCGCCTTCGCCCTGAACCGCGACGCCCCGGCCGCCATGGCTGCCGCCTGCGCCGCGCGCGACCTGCCGTTCGTGCACTTCTCGACCGACTACGTGTTCGACGGAACCCTGGACCGGCCCTATGTCGAGACCGACCCGACCGGTCCGACCGGCGTCTACGGCGCCAGCAAGCTGGCCGGTGAACGGGCCGTGGCGAACGCAGGCGGCCGCGCGATCATTCTGCGCACCTCGTGGGTGTACGGCGTCCACGGGTCCAATTTCGTCAAGACCATGCTGCGCCTGGCTCTCGACCGCGACGAGATCAGCGTCGTCGGCGACCAGATCGGCCGCCCCACCTGGTCGCGCGACTGCGCCGAGGCCGCCGTGCTGGCCGCCGACACCCTGCGCGACGCGCCCGACCTGTCCGGCGTCTATCACCTCAGCGGAGCGGGCGACGCCAGTTGGGCCGACCTCGCCGCCGAGGCCTTCGAGCTTTCGGCCCGACGCGGGGGCCCGACCGCCCGCGTGCTGCCGATCACCACCGCCGACTATCCCACCCCCGCCAAGCGGCCGGCCAATTCGCGCCTGGACTGCGGCAAGATCGAAACCGCCCTGGGCTGGCGCAGCCTTCCCTGGCGCGAGAGCCTTGCGCTCTGCATGACCCAGATGGAATTCTAGTCCCATGAAAGGCATCGTCCTCGCCGGCGGGTCCGGCACGCGCCTCCATCCGCTGACCCTGGCCGTCTGCAAGCAGCTGCTGCCGATCTACGACAAGCCGATGGTCTATTACCCGATCAGCACCCTGATGCTGGCGGGCATCCGCGACATCCTGATCATCTCCACGCCCCGGGACGTGCCGCTGTTCAAGGACCTGCTGGGCGACGGCTCTGCCTGGGGCGTACGGTTCGAATACGCGATCCAGGAGACCCCGCGCGGCCTGGCCGACGCCTTCATCGTTGGCCGCGACTTCATCGGCGACGACGACTGCGCCCTGGTGCTGGGCGACAACCTCTATTTCGGCCACGGCCTCAGCGAGACCCTGGTCGAGGCGGCCGCCTCCAAGACCGGCGCGACGGTCTTTGCCTATCACGTCACTGATCCGGAACGGTACGGCGTGGTCGATTTCGACGCCGATGGCCGAGCCGTCTCGCTGCAGGAAAAGCCCGCCGCGCCGCGCTCGAACTGGGCGGTGACCGGGCTCTATTTCTACGACCGCCAGGTGGTCGAGATGGCCCGCGACCTCCAGCCCTCGGCCCGCGGCGAACTGGAGATCACCGACATCAACCGGCTCTACCTGGAGCGGGGCCAACTGTCGGTCTCCAAGCTGGGGCGCGGCTACGCCTGGCTCGACACCGGCACCCACGACAGCCTGGTCGAGGCCACCGAGTTCATCCGCGCCATCGAAAAGCGCCAGGGCCAGAAAGTGGGCTGCCCCGAAGAGGTCGCCTTCAACAAGGGTTGGATCTCGGCCGACCAGGTCACCGCCCTCGGCGCGGCCATGGGCAAGACCGAATACGGCCAGTACCTGACGCGGCTGGCGCGGGGCTAGGCGCTCGCCCACTCCGCCAACACCGTGTCGTCGTCCTCGACCGCCGCCGCTTTCAGCCGCGCGAACGTCTCCGCGTCCAGCAGCCTGCCCGCCGCCCAGACCGCCGCGCCGCGCACGACGGGCGAGGGATCGGCCAGCAGCGGCTCGACCGCGCTCATCAGCCCCGCGTCTCCGCTGTTGCCGATGGCGTAGAGCACGTTGCGCACGAAGCGGTCGCGGCCGATGCGCTTGACCGGGCTCTTGCTGAACAGGGCCCGGAACGACGGGTCGTCCAGCGCCACGAGCTCGGCCAGGGAAGGACCTTTCAGGGTCTCGCGGGCGTGGAAGGCCATTTCGCTGGAGAGGCTGGCGAACTTGTTCCACGGGCAGGCGGCCAGGCAGTCGTCGCAGCCGTAGATGCGGTTGCCCAGGGCCGGGCGGAACTCCGCCGGTATCGGGCCCGACAGCTCGATCGTCAGGTATGAGATGCAGCGCCGCGCATCCAGTCGGTTGGGCGCGGGGAAGGCCTTGGTCGGACAGATGTCCAGGCACGCGCTGCACGAGCCGCAGTGGTCGCGCTCGGGTGGGTCGGCCGGCAGGTCCAGGGTGGTCAGCACGCTGCCCAGGAACAGCCACGACCCGAACTGACGCGAGACCAGGTTGGTGTGCTTGCCCTGCCAGCCCAGGCCCGCGCGCTGGGCCAGGGGTTTTTCCATCAGGGGCGCGGTGTCGACGAACACCTTCACCTCGCCGCCGAACCTGCCGTGCATCCAGCGGGCCAGGGCTTTGAGGCGCTTCTTGATCACCTCATGATAGTCGTCGCCCTGGGCGTAGACGCTGATCGCGGCCCGAGAGCCGTCCTCCAGCGCCAGCAACGGGTCGTGCTCGGGGCCGTAGTTGACACCCAGCACCACCGCAGACTTCGCGTCGGTCCACATGGCGGTGGGGTGCGAGCGCCGGTCCAGCGTCTCCTCCATCCAGCCCATGGCCCCGTGATAGCCGTCGGCCACGAACTCGCGCAGCCAGCCGCCGTTCGGCCAGGCGTCCGAAGCGCTGGCGAAGCCGCACGTGTCGAAACCCAGCCGCAGGGCCTCGGCGCGGATCTCGTCCTTCAGCGCGGTATTGGGATGATCAGAAGTCGAGATCGTCATAGTGCGCGACCGGCGCCAGGCCCGGCCAGCGATCGGCCAGGATGGGTCGGAACGCGGGCCTGGACTTCAGCTTCATGTACCAGGTCTTGGTCGCCGGGAAGTCCTTCCACGGCACGTCGCCGAAATAGTCGATCACCGACAGGTGGGCGGCGGCGGCGAAATCGGCCAGGCTCATCCGCCGGCCGGCCAGCCAGTCGCGGGTGTTCAGCAGGCCTTCGACATAGTCCAAGTGCGCGCGCAGGGCGTCGCGACCCCGGCGCAGCGACGACAGGTCCGGCGCGCCCAGCCGCAGCAGGCGCTTCTCCATCTTCTCGTGCAGCAGGAAACCGTTGACCTCGTTGTCGAACTTGCGGTCGAACCATTGCAGCAGGCGGCGCGCCTCGGCCCGTTCACCCGGCTCGCGGCCCAGCAGCGCGGGCTCCGGGTCCTGCTCCTCGATGTGCTCGAGGATGGCGCGGCTCTCGGCCACCACCGTGGTGCGCTGGTGCTTGGTCTCAACCAGCACCGGCGGCACGCCCGACGGGTTCAGCTTGAGGAACTCCTGCGGCCCTTCCCAGTAGCGGACCTGAACCTCGACGAACGGCAGGCGCTTCTCGCCCAGGGCGAGGCGCACCTGGCGCGAAGCCGGGTCCAGAGGGAAGTGGTGAAGGGTTCGTTCGACGCTCATGCCCACGCGCATTCAGGCTGCATCGTTTGATCGATGCGCCGTTTTGTTTAACAAGAACTTGCCGAACACCGGTCATTCACCAAGTTCACGGCCAAAATCAGGTCGCTCGACCTGCCTGGCCCGCGTTAACTCTTATGCTCAAGCTTTGGCGTTCATCCGGCCGATCAGATTGGTCGTGCTCTGGCCCGCCTTCAGCTGCGCCAGCAGCACCTTGCCGCCGTAGCCCAGCACCACGTCGGAGCCGACCACGGTCTCGACCGTGTAGTCGGCGCCCTTGACCAGGACGTCGGGGCGGAAGGCCTTGATCAGGTTCAGCGGCGTCTGCTCGTCGAACAGCACCACCAGGTCGACGGCCGACAACGAGGCCAGCACCGTGGCGCGGCCGGCTTCCTTCTGCACCGGCCGGGTCGGACCCTTCAGGCGCTGGACCGAGGCGTCGGTGTTGAGGCCGACGATCAGCCGGTCGCAGGCGGCCTTGGCCTGGGCCAGAAGCGAGACGTGGCCGGGGTGCAGCAGGTCGAAGCAGCCGTTGGTGAAGCCCACCTTCAGGCCTCGGGCCCGCCAGCCGGCGACGATGGCCAGGGCCCCGTCCAGGTCGGCGATCTTGTCGGCGATCGGGTCGGCGTGCTCGCCGTGGGCGACATGGACCAGTTCGTCGGCGGTGACCACGTCGGTGCCCAGCTTGGCCACCACCAGGCCTGCGGCTAGGTTGGCCAGGCGTGCCGCGTCCAGCGGACGCGCGCCTTTCGCCAACGACAAGGCCAGGGTGGCGGCAACCGTGTCACCGGCCCCGGAGACGTCAAACACCTCCAGGGCCGTGGCCGGCAGGTGAACGGGCGCCTCGCCGCGCACGGCCAGGGTCATGCCCGCCCCGCCCCGCGTGATCAGGGCGGCCGACAGGTTGGGGGCGGCGGCCAGGATGGCGTCGGCGGCCTCGGCGGCGGCCTCGTCCCCGGCCCCGGTGATCCCGGTGGCCTCGGCGGCCTCGCGGCGGTTCGGCTTGATCAGGGTGGCGCCGTCATAGCGCGAGAAATCGCGGCTCTTGGGATCGACGATCACCGGCTTGCCGGCGGCGTTGGCGGCGGCGATGGCGGCCTTCAGCACCGTAGGGGTCAGCACGCCCTTGGCGTAGTCGGACAGCACCACCACGTCGACCTCGCGCAGGTGGCTCTCGAACGCCTTCAGCAGGGCCTGGCCGTCGGCCTCGCCCTTGTCCTCGCGGTCGGCGCGCAGCATCTGATGCGAGCCGGAGATGTAGCGGGTCTTTTCGGTGGTGCGGCGCTTGGCGTCGACGATCAGGGCGGCGTCCAGGCTGGGTTCGCGGTCGATCAGGCCCGCCAACGTCCGGCCCGCGTCGTCGTCGCCGACCACGCCCACCAGCACGGCCCGGCCGCCCAGGGCCGCGACGTTGCGGGCCACGTTGCCGGCCCCGCCCAGCATCACCGTCTCGCGCTCGACGGCGATCACCGGCACCGGCGCCTCGGGCGAGATGCGGTCCACCGCCCCGTAGACGAAGCGGTCCAGCATCACGTCGCCCAGCACCAGCACGGTGGCGCCCGAAAAGGCCGGCGGCAGCTTGGCCAGGGTGTCGTCCATCAGGTCGGTCGCTCTTTTTCTTGCAGAAGCGCCATTTGGCCCCGTCCGGGCCGGTCGGCAAGCCCGGCGATGCGCGCTCAGCGCGGCGGAGCCTCGCCGAACGCCCCGCCGTGCGGCTCGGCCGCCCCGCGCGGGTCCGGATGCAGCAGGATGTCGGCGGCGGGGAACACCTCCAGCACCCGGTTCTCGGCGGCGACCATCACCGCATGGGCGTCGCGAAGCACCAGGTTCGGGTCGAGGTCCATATGCGCCTGGACGTGCATGTAAGGCCCCGAGGCGCGGGTGCGCACTTGGTGGACCCCCAGCACGCGGGGGTCGGCGGTCAGCAGGCCGACGATCGTCTCGCGCTCTTCCAGGGGCAGCTCGTGATCCATCAGCTGGTGTGACGCCTCGCGGAACACGCCGACAGCGCCCCAGAGCAACCAGAGCGCCACGACCAGCCCCGCGGCCGCGTCGACCCAGGCCAGATGCAGCAGGCTCGCAGCGCCGACCCCGATGAGCGAGACGGCGATCGAGGCCAGGTCGGCGGCATAGTGGGCGCGGTCGCCCGAGACCGCCACGGAACGGGTCCGCTTGGTCACCTCGGTCTGGGCGCGGATCAGCAGCAGGGTCAGGACGATGGAGGCGGCCATCACCCCGACGCCGAGCAGGCCATGCTCGGGCGGTTCGGGACGGGCGAAGGCGCGCAGGGCCTCCTGGCCGATCAGCGCCGCCGAGGCGAAGACCAGGCCGCCCTGGATCAGGCTGGCGAAGGCTTCGGCCTTGCCGTGGCCGAAGCGGTGCTCGGCGTCCGGCGGCTCGGCGGCGTAGCGCACGGCGTAGAAGGTGATCAGCGACGCGATCAGGTCCAGGCCGCTGTCGGCCAGAGAGGCCAGCATGGCCACCGAATGGCCGGCCAGCCAGGCCGCGCCCTTGATCACGATCAGCACGCTGGCCACCCCCACCGACAGGGCGGTGACCCGGCGGGTGAGCTTAGCGGACTCGGCGGCGGTCAGGGCGGGCGCAGAGGTGGACATGCCGCCTGTGTAGCAAGAGCGGGGATGCAGCCCCAGCGCGAACGACTCGCGACGCCCTCCTCCTCACCCGCAACGCTGGGGAGGAAATTACGCCGCCGCCTTCGTCCTCGGCCCCACATAGACCGACTGCGGCCTCACCAGCTTGCCCGTCGCCAGCTGTTCCCGCGCATGGGCGATCCAGCCGGCGGTGCGGCCCATGGCGAAGACGCAGGTGAAGCTCTTGGGCGGCAGGCCCAGGGCCTCCAGCAGCACGGCGGTGTAGAACTCGACGTTGGTGTCCAGCGGCCGGTCGGGCTTGTGGTCGCGCAGGATGCGCAGGGCGGCCTGTTCGACGCTCTCGGCGAAGGCCAGGCGGCCCGGGACGGCGTTGGACGTCTGAGCGAGCTGGCGGATCGCGGCCTTCAGGGCGTCGGCGCGCGGGTCGCGGACCCGGTAGATGCGGTGGCCGAAGCCCATCAGCCGGTCGCCGCGCTTGAGCGCCGACAGCAGCCAGGCCTCGGCGTTGTCGGGCGCGCCGATGGCGTCCAGCATCTCGATCACCGGACCGGGCGCGCCGCCGTGCAACGGACCCTTCAGGGCAGAGATCCCGGCCAGCACCGCCGAGGTCAGGCCGGCGCGGGTCGACGCCACCACCCGGGCGGCGAAGGTCGAGGCGTTCAGGCCATGGTCGCAGACCGTGACCAGATAGGCGTCCAGCGCCCTCGCCTCCCCGTCCGTAGCCGGGACGCCGCGCGTCATGCGCAGCATGTCGGCGGCGTGGGACAGGGCCGGGTCCGGGACGACCGGCGCCTCGCCCGCCGCGACGCGCAGCACGGCGGGGGTGAAGACGGCCGGGGCCGCCAGCAGCAGCAGGGCCGTGTCCAGGCCGTCGCCGTCGGGCAGGCGGGCGATCAGGGCCCGGGCGGCCTCGACCGGATCGCGCCTGGCCAGACCTTCGTCGAGCGCCGCGACCTCGGCGAAGGCGCGGACACGGGCGGCGCCCAGGGCGGCGGCGAGATCCGACGGCAGATCCTCGAAGAAGCCGTCGAGCAGCAGGTGCGCGACCCCCTCGAACCCGGCGCGATGGGCCAGGTCCTCGATCGCGTAACCCCGGATGGTCAGGCGGCCGGCCTGGCCGTCGACGTCGGACAGCACGGTGTGGGCGGCGACGACGCCCTCCAGCCCTTCCGCGACGAAGCCGGCGTGTTGGGCGGCGGTAAGACCCTTGGACATGGATTTAGGTCTCCTTTCGCCGCCTAGTCCGCGCTCGACAGACTTGATCGTCAATCTTGATCAATGTAATCAATATAAATGGCCGAGTGGATCGACGCGGAACAGGCGATGGCGACTTTGGGGGTGCGGGCCCAGACCCTGTACGCCTATGTCAGCCGGGGCCGGGTGGGCGCGGCGGCCCATCCCGACGATCCGCGCCGCAGCCTCTACCGCGCGTCCGACGTCGCGGCCCTGGCGGCCAAGAAGGCCCGGGGCCGGCGCGCCGCCGACGTGGCGGCCGAGGCCATCGCCTGGGGCGAGCCGGTGCTGCCCTCGTCGATCACCACGGTCGAGGGCGGGCGATTGTTCTATCGCGGCCAGGACGCCGTCGACCTCTCCCGCATGCACAGCCTGGAACAGACGGCCCGACTGCTACGGGGCGGACACGGCGCGCCCCTCGCCGGTCCCGAACCCAAGAAGCCCAAGAAGGGCGAGACACCGCGCGCCCGGCTGTTCTCGACCCTGGCCGCCCGGGCCGGGATCGACCCACCGGCCCGGGGGCGCGCCCCGCTGGCCTTGGCAATGGAGGCCGCCGGCCTGCTGGAAGCCGCCGCCGACGCCGTGGCAGGATCGATCGGCGACGGCCCGATCCACCGGCGCCTGGCCGAGGCCTGGGGGCTGGACGGCCAGGGCGCGGACCTGGTCCGCCGCGCCCTGGTGCTGTTGGCCGACCACGAATTGAACGCCTCGACCTTCGCGGTGCGAGTGGCGGCCTCGACAGGAGCGTCGCTGGCCGCCGCGTCCCTGGCCGGGCTGGCGGCCCTGTCGGGACCCCTGCACGGCGGCATGGCGGCGCGGGTCGAGATGTTCGTCGACGAGGCCGAGCGGCGCGGACCGGCCCGGGCCGTGGCCGAACGCCTGGCCCAGGGCTCGGCCATGCCGGGCTTCGGCCATCCGCTCTATCCCGACGGCGACCCGCGCGCGGCCGCCCTGCTGGACGCGTTCAAGGTTCCGGAGATGCTGGCGCGGCTGCGCGCCGAGACCGAAGCCGCGACGGGCCTGCCGCCCAACATCGACTTCGCCCTGGTGGCCCTGGCCCGGACCCTGTCGTTGCCGGCGGATGCGCCGTTCAGCCTGTTCGCCGTCGGCAGGATGGCCGGCTGGCACGCCCATGCGATCGAGCAGCTGCAGACGGGCAAGCTGATCCGGCCGAGGGCGCGGTACATTGGGCCGAGGCCCGGCGGCTAGAGGGGGCTGTATCCAGGCCGCCGCGACACCGCTTGTAGCCTGCGCCAAAACGGATCATTATAGGTTGAGTTTGGAGATTTCGCTATTTTTCCGAGCGCCGCGCAAAGCGGAGGGTGGAATGAGCCTGAAGACGTCTCTATCGGGGCTGGCCCTGACGGCGGTGTTGGCGACGGTGCTGTGCGCCCTCGCGAGCGCACAAGACCCGCCGGTAAGCCACTACAGGTTTTTCGGCATGGGCGACTGGGACCACGATGGTCACGTGGACCTCGTCGCGCGAAACCCGGCCGGTGACCTGATGCTGTATCCGGGCGAAAGCAAGCGCGCCTACAGCCAGACCCCGCCGATCAAGATCGGCAACGGCTGGAACGGCTTCACCTTCTTCGGCATGGGCGACTGGGACCACGACGGGCACCTGGATCTCGTCGCGCGAAACGCGGCCGGCGACCTGATGCTGTATCCGGGCGAAAGCCAGCGCGCCTACAGCCAGACCCAGCCGATCAAGATCGGCAACGGTTGGAACGGCTTCACCTTCTTCGGCATGGGCGACTGGGACCACGACGGTCACCTGGACCTCGTCGCGCGAAACGCGGCCGGCGACCTGATGCTGTATCCAGGCGAAAGCAAACGCGCCTACAGCCAGACCCAGCCGATCAAGATCGGCAACGGCTGGAACGGCTTCACCTTCTTCGGCATGGGCGACTGGGACCACGACGGTCACCTGGACCTCGTCGCGCGAAACGCGGCCGGCGACCTGATGCTGTATCCAGGCGAAAGCAAACGCGCCTACAGCCAGACCCAGCCGATCAAGATCGGCAACGGCTGGAACGGCTTCGCCTTCTTCGGCATGGGCGACTGGGATCACGACGGTCACCTGGACCTCGTCGCGCGAAACACCGCCGGTGACCTGATGCTGTATCCGGGCGAAAGCCAGCGCGCCTACAGCCAGACCCAGCCGATCAAGATCGGCAACGACTGGTAGCCTGAAAGTCGCCCCGCCGCCCTCCCGTCGCGGAGAGCAGCGGTGACGGACCTACGCCCGCTCGTGCACCGCCTCTTCCGCCGCCAGCGGCTGGGGCAGACGGTTGACCATCTCCTTCGGGCAGACCTGCCAGAAGAGATCCCGCACGCGGTCCCAGTCGCGGATCAGGCTTTCGGCGAAAGCCGAGTCCGTCTCGCGGGCGTGTTCGGCCAGCAGCGAGCGCAGCACGCCTTCCCAGTAGGGCGAGGCCAGGCGCTGGACCAGGATGCTCTCCGGATTGACCTGGCTCTCGAACCGGCCGTGCTGGTCGAGGACGAAGGCCATGCCGCCGGTCATGCCGGCCCCGAAGTTGCCGCCCGTGGGCCCGAGGATCACCACTTGGCCGCCGGTCATGTACTCGCAGCCGTTGGCGCCGCAGCCCTCGACCACCGTGGTGGCGCCCGAGTTGCGGACCGCGAAGCGCTCTCCGGCCTGGCCGGCCGCGAACAGCCGGCCCGAGGTGGCCCCGAACAGCACGGTGTTGCCGATCAGGGTGTTGGTCTCCGGCGCCGCCAGGCCCCGCGCCGGCTTGATGACGATCGTCGCGCCCGACAGGCCCTTGCCGACATAGTCGTTGGCCTCGCCGGTCAGCTCGATCCGCAGACCCTGGACCGCGAAGGCGCCCAGGCTCTGGCCGGCCGAGCCCTTGAGCTGCACGGTCAGGTGGCCGGCGGGCAGGCCCTTCATGCCGAACTTGCGCACGATGTGGCTCGACGTACGCGAACCGATCGACCGCGCGGTGCTGCGGACCGTGTAGGTCAGCTGCATCTTCTCGCCGCGCTCCAGCAGGGGCGCCGCGTCGCGGACGATCTGGGCGTCCAGGGTGTCCGGAACCGCGTTGCGGCCCTCGACCGTGCAGTACGGCTTGTTCTGGCCGGGGTCGGCCCGGACCAGCAGGGGGTTCAGGTCAAGGTCGTCCAGGTGCTCGCCGCCGCGCGACACCTGCGCCAGCAGGTCGGTGCGGCCGACGATTTCCTGGAGCGACTTGAAGCCCAGGCCCGCCAGGATCTCGCGGACCTCCTCGGCGATGAAGCTGAACAGGTTGATGACCTTCTCCGGCGAGCCGGTGAACTTGGCGCGCAGAGCCTCGTCCTGGGTGCAGACGCCCACGGGACAGGTGTTGGAGTGGCACTGGCGCACCATGATGCAGCCCATGGCCACCAGCGAGGCGGTGCCGATGCCGAACTCCTCGGCGCCCAGCATGGCGGCGATGACCACGTCGCGGCCGGTGCGGATGCCGCCGTCCGTGCGCAGCACCACCGAGTGGCGCAGGTTGTTCAGGGTCAGAACCTGGTTGGCCTCCGACAGGCCCATCTCCCACGGGCCGCCGGCGTACTTGACCGAGGTCTGCGAGGAGGCGCCGGTGCCGCCGACATTGCCGGCCACCAGGATGACGTCCGCTTTCGCCTTGGCCACGCCGGCCGCGATCGCGCCGATGCCGGTGGCGGCGACCAGTTTCACCGTGACCCGAGCGATCGGGTTGATCTGCTTCAGGTCATAGATGAGCTGGGCCAGGTCCTCGATCGAATAGATGTCGTGGTGCGGCGGCGGGCTGATCAGCATCACGCCGGGCGTGGCGTGGCGCAGACGTGCAATCATCTCCGTGACCTTGAAGCCCGGAAGTTGCCCGCCCTCGCCGGGCTTGGCGCCCTGGGCGACCTTGATCTCGATCTCGCGGCACTGGTTCAGGTATTCGGCGGTGACGCCGAACCGGCCCGAGGCCACTTGCTTGATGGCGCTGTTGGGGTTGTCGCCGTTGGGCAGGGGCTTGTAGCGCGCGGAGTCCTCGCCGCCCTCGCCCGACACCGACTTGGCGCCGATGCGGTTCATGGCGATGTTCAGCACGCCGTGCGCCTCGGGGCCCAAGGCGCCCAGGCTCATGCCGGGGGTGACGAAGCGCTTGCGGATCTCGTTGACGCTCTCGACGTCGTCGGTCGAGATCGGGTTGCGATCCGAGCGCCAGTCCAAGAGGTCGCGCAGTTGGATCGGCTTCTGAGTGCGCAGGCCGTTGGACCAGCGGCGATAGAGCTCGAAATCACCGGTGTCGCAGGCGCTCTGCAGGGTGTGGATCAGCCGCGCCTCGAAGGCGTGAGCCTCGCCCGAACGGCGCAGCTTGTAGAGGCCGCCGACCGGCAAGGTCACGGCGGGCTCGCCCCACGCCTTGCGGTGCAGCTCGACCGACTTGGTCTCGATGCCGGCCAGGCCGATGCCCGAGATGCGCGAGGGCATGCCGGGGAAGAACTCGGCCGCCAGGGCGCGCGACAGGCCGACGGCTTCGAAGTTGTAGCCGCCGCGGTACGAGGAGATGACGCTGATGCCCATCTTGGAGATGATCTTCAGCAGACCGCCCTCGATGGCCGTCTTGAAGTTGATGCAAACGTCGCGCAGCGACTTGTCGCCGATCAGGCCGCGCTCCAGGCGGTCCTGGAAGCTTTCCTGGGCGAGATAGGCGTTGACCGCCGTGGCGCCGACGCCGACCAGCACCGCGAAATAGTGCGTATCCAGGCACTCGGCCGAGCGGACGATGATCGAGACGTAGCTGCGCAGGCCCTTGGCGACCAGATGGGCGTGGACGCCGCCGGTGGCCAGGATCATCGGCAAAGCTACGCGCTCGGCGTTGCTGCCCTCGTCGGTCAGGACGATGGCGCCGCAGCCGCGCAGCACCGCGTCCTCGGCCTCGGCGCGGATGCGGTCGAGGTTGGCGCGCAGGGCGTCGCCCTCGCGCGCTTCCGGAACCGGCAGCGGCATGGTGCAGTCGATGACGGCGACGTTCTTCTGGCCCAGCAGGCCGTGGATGCGCTCGTACATGCCGGTGGTCAGGACCGGGCTTTCCAGCACGTAGACGTCGGCTTGCGCGGCGTCCTGCGCCAGGATGTTGCCCAGGTTCTTGAACCGGGTCTTCAGGCTCATCACGCCGGTTTCCCGCAGGGGGTCGATCGGCGGGTTGGTCACCTGGCTGAAGTTCTGGCGGAAGAAGTGGCTGAGCGGACGGTACTTTTCCGACAGCACGGCCAGGGGCGCGTCGTCGCCCATCGAGCCGACGGCTTCCTTGCCCTCCTCGACCATTGGGGCCAGGACCATTTCCAGGTCCTCCAGCGAGAAGCCGGCGGCGGCCTGGCGACGGGTCAGCTCCTCGCGACCGTACCTGCGCGGCTCGGGGCCGGGGCCGATCTCCTTTTCGAGATCGACCATGTTGCCCAGCCAGTCGGTGTAGGGGTGGCGGCCGGCCAGTTCGTCGATGATCTCGTCTTCGCCGTAGAGCTTGCCCGAGGCCAGGTCGATGGCGATCATCCGCCCCGGGGCGATGGCCAGCTTGCGGGTGATGCGGCTTTCCTCGACGCCGCACATGCCGGCCTCGGAGCCCATGATCACCAGGCCGTCGTCGGTATAGGCCACGCGCAGCGGACGCAGGCCCGAGCGGTCCTTGCCGGCCACCACCCAGCGGCCGTCGGTGGCGCACAGGGCGGCCGGACCGTCCCACGGCTCCATCACCGCGTTGCAGTAGCTGTAGAGGGCCTTATGCTCGGCCTTCTGGTTCGGGTTGGAGGCTTCCGGCACCAGCAGGGTCTTGGCCATGGGCGCGTCGCGACCGGCCCGGACCAGCACCTCGAAGGTGTTGTCCAGGTTGGCCGAGTCCGAGCCGCCCGGCTGGATCACCGGCTTCACATCGTCCCCGAACTCGCCGAAGGCGTCGGCCGCCATCTTGATCTCGTGGGACTTCATCCAGTTGATGTTGCCCTTGATGGTGTTGATCTCACCATTGTGGGCCAGCATCCGGAACGGCTGGGCCAGGCGCCATTGCGGGAAGGTGTTGGTCGAATAGCGCTGGTGGAAGATCGCCACCGCCGCGGCGAAGCGCTCGTCCTTCAGGTCCGGATAGAACTCGTCGATGTGCTCGGCCAGGAACATGCCCTTGTAGATCAGGGACTTGGCCGAGAACGAGCAGATGTAGAAGTCGCTGATGTTCTGACCGTGCACGCGCTTTTCGATGCGCTTGCGGCATAGGAACAAGGCGCGCTCCAGGGCCTCGCCTTCCAGGCCGGCCGGGGCGGCCAGCATGATCTGCTCGATTTCCGGACGCGTGGCGTTGGCCTTCTCGCCGATCACCGAGGTGTCGACCGGCACCTGGCGCCAGCCGTAGATGTAGAAGCCGAAGCGCAGGGCCTCGGCTTCGACGATCGTGCGGCAGGCCTCCTGGGCGCCCAGGTCGGTGCGCGGCAGGAAGACCTGGCCGACGGCGATCGGGCCCTGGCGCAGGGCGTGGCCGGTGCGGCGCACCTGGTCGACGAAGAAGTCCTGCGGGACGCTGACCAGCACCCCGGCACCGTCGCCGGTCTTGCCGTCGGCGTCGACCGCGCCCCGGTGCCACAGGGCCTTGAGGGCCTTGATCGCCAGCTCCACGACCTCGCGGCGCGGCTGGCCGTCGATGGCGCAGACCAGGCCCACGCCGCATGCGTCGCGCTCGGTCGAGGGATCGTAGGCGTGGCCGTCGATCAGGGCCTGGCGGTTCTTCAGATAGAGGTCCATCTCGCTCATGGTCTTCCGGTCCTCTTCCTTATTCCGCCGCGATCAGCGCGGGCGCGCCGACCTTGGCCTGCAGATAACGGTGCATGGCGTCGGCGGCGTCGCGGCCGTCCTTGATCGCCCAGACCACCAGCGACGCGCCGCGCACGATGTCGCCGGCCGCGAAGACGCCGTCCAGATTGGTCATCTGGTGGCGGACGTCGGCCTTGACCGTGCCCCAGCGCGTGACCTTCAGGTCCGGCGCCGACCACAGCTGCGGCAGATCCTCGGGCTCGAAGCCCAGGGCCTTGACCACCAGCTGGGCCGGACGGTCGAAGTCGCCGCCCTCGATCTCTTCCGGGGTCTGGCGACCCGAGGCGTCCGGGGCGCCCAGGCGCATGCGGATGGCGCGGACGCTGGTCACGGCCTCGGCGTCGCCGCCCAGGGCCCGTGGGGCGGCCAGCCATTCGAAGGTCACGCCCTCCTCCTCGGCGTTGGCCACTTCGCGCAGAGAACCGGGCATGTTGGCCTTGTCACGGCGATAGAGGCAGGTGACCGAGGTCGCGCCCTGGCGGATGGCGGTGCGGACGCAGTCCATGGCGGTGTCGCCGCCGCCGACCACGACCACGTCCTTGCCTTCGGCGTTGAGTTCGCCGCTGTCATAGGCCGGGACGTCGTCGCCCAGGGTCTTCTTGTTGGAGGCGATCAGGTAGTCGAGCGAGGCGACCACGCCCTTTGCGCCGGCGCCCGGGGCGACCAGGTCGCGCGCGGCGTAGACGCCCACGGCGATCAGCAACGCGTCGTGCTTGGCGCGCAGGTCTTCCAAGGTGGCGTCCTTGCCGACCTCGAAGCCCAGCTTGAAGACGACGCCGCCGTCGGCCAGGCGCTGGGTGCGGCGCTCGACCACGTCCTTTTCCAGCTTGAAGCCGGGGATGCCGTAGATCAGCAGGCCCCCGGCCCGGTCATGGCGGTCATAGACGGTAACGGCGTAGCCTTCCTCGCGCAGTTTCTCGGCGGCGGCCAGGCCGGCCGGGCCCGCGCCGATGATCCCGACCGACTGGACGCGGTCGGCCTTGGCCACCAGCGGCTTCACCCAGCCCTGCTCCCAAGCCTTGTCGGTCAGGTAGCGCTCGACCGAGCCGATCGTCACGGTGCCGTGACCCGACTGCTCTATGACGCAGTTGCCTTCGCACAGCCGATCCTGCGGGCAAATCCTGCCGCAAACCTCCGGCATGGAGTTGGTGGCCTGGGACAGTTCGTAGGCTTCCTGCAGACGACCCTCGGCGGTCATCCGCAGCCAGTCGGGGATGTTGTTGTGCAAGGGGCAGTGGGTTTGGCAGAACGGCACGCCGCATTGCGAGCAACGCGAGGCCTGCTCGGTCGCCTTGGCGTCGATGAAGTCGGCGTAGATCTCGTGGAAGTCGCCGTTGCGCTCAGCCGCCGAACGCTTTTCAGGCGTTTTGCGGGCCACGGTCGTGAATTTCAGCATGCGCTCGGCCATGCGACTTCCCTCGTCCCCGCTGCCGGGGAAAAATTTGCGTGCGCGGGCCTCATACGGACTCTTCGCGGCAATAAGAATGCGTTTGTCAAAAATGTAGACAAATATATCCGTGGTGGGCGCGGCGATATTGCGACCGACTCGCAGCTATGGCCCGTAATCGTCCACTTAGTGGATAAACGACTTGTTTACCGTGTCGGGCGCACGCCCGGAGCGGGGTTTAGAAGGCCGTGCGCCTAGAGGTAATGACGATGCCGGATTGGCTGATCGCGATCGTGTTGGGCCTGGTCGAGGGCCTGACCGAGTTCATTCCTGTGTCTTCGACAGGACATCTGCTGCTGACCGCCAAGGCCCTGGGGCTAGGCGCAACGCCGTGGGACACCTTCGTGGTGCTGATCCAGCTGGGAGCGGTGCTGGCCGTGGTGGCCCTCTACTTCCAGCGCCTGTGGGCCGTGGTCGTGGGCCTGCCCAGCAAGCCCGAGGCGCGGCGCTTCGCGCTCAGCGTGATCATCGGCTGCATCCCCGCCTTCATCGCCGGCCTGGCCCTGCATGGGGTGATCAAGCACTTCTTCGAGAACCCGTTCCTACCCCAGGTGATCTGCGTGTCGCTGATCGTCGGCGGCCTGCTGCTGCTGTGGGTCGACCGCTCCAAGCTGCAGGTGCGCGAAACCGACGGCATGGCGCTGTCGCTGAAGACCGCCTTCCTGATCGGCCTGTTCCAGTGCCTGTCGTTGCTGCCGGGCGTGTCGCGCTCGGGCTCGACCATCGTCGGCTCGATGCTGCTGGGCGTGGAGCGCAAGGCAGCCGCCGAGTTCAGCTTCTTCATGGCCATCCCGATCATGGTCGGCGCCTTCGCCCTGGACCTGCTCAAGAGCTACAAGGACATCGACGCCAGCCAGTTCGGCATCATCGCCATCGGCTTCGTGGTCTCGTTCCTGTCGGGCCTGGTGGTCGTGAAGTACATGATCGACTTCGTCGGCAAGCGCGGCTTCACTCCGTTCGCCTGGTGGCGGATCGTGGTCGGTGTAGCGGGGCTTGGGCTGATCTATCTGAAGCGATAGGACCATGAAGTCGTTTCGCGCCTTCACCGACAGGGATGTCGAGGCCTACCTCGTCGCGACCGGACAGGCAGAAACCTTCCTGACGGCCGTGAGGGAGGCCGATCACCGAACGGTCGCCAAGCTCTTGAACAAGGCCATCCAGGACAAGACGGGTCAGGGCGGCGTGGAACTCGCGGAACTCTACATCCAAGACACCGCCTTTGCCGCAGCCCTGGAACGCCGCATCGACACCACACGAACCCGATCCCTCTCCCCTTGCGGGAGAGGGTGGCCCCGCGAAGGGGTGTCGGGTGAGGGGCCGCACGACAAGGCCGAGAGACCCCTCATCCGGACGCTCTGCGCCACCTTCTCCCGCAGGGGGAGAAGGAAGAC
>JAGIBE010000253.1:22759-23210 GCA_017744495.1 Caulobacter sp.
GCCCTTCGGCTGATCGCGGCTTTCTGGCTGTGAAACCCCTCATCCGTCGGCTTGCGCCGACACCTTCTCCCGCAAGGGGAGAAGGAAACTAGAACGCCCCCTGCGGGACCTCGGCGTACTGGCCGCCCTTGCGGTAGCGGTAGAGGTAGGACGGGACCACCGACTCGACGGTGGTCGGCACGACGCCGGCCTCGGCCAGACCCGGCAGGCCGTTGTTCGCGACGTTGTCGGCCTTCAGCGACTCGACCTGGTCCGAGGTCAGCGGCGGGTTGATCGGCGACAGGTCGCCGACCTTTCCGATCCAGCCGGCGGCGAAGAACGGGATCGGGGCGAGGACGCGGTTGCGGCCGGTCTCGACCAGGATCAGCTCCAGGATCTCCTTGAAGCTGTACACGGCCGGGCCGCCCAGCTCGTAGGTCAGGCCCTCGGCGGCCGGGCTGGACCCGGCCCT
>JAGIBE010000254.1 GCA_017744495.1 Caulobacter sp.
CCTCGGGGTCGCCCTCGATCCTCAACGCCTCGCCCGAGGCCGCCGCCGGCGGGGGGCTGGCTTTGCTCAAGACCGGCGACCGGGTGCGGGTGGACCTGCGCAAGTCGCGGGTCGACGTGCTGGTCACGCCCGAGGAGATCGTCGCGCGGCGCAAGGCGCTGGAGGCGGCCGGCGGCTACGCCTATCCCGAAAGCCAGACCCCCTGGCAGGAGATCCAGCGCGCCATCGTCGGCCAGATGGAGACCGGCGCGGTCCTCGAACCGGCCGTCAAGTACCAGCGCATCGCCCAGACCAAGGGCCTGCCCAGGGATAACCACTAGGTCCGGCGCCGCAGCGTATCCGTTCGAGGAAGAGTATGTCGAAACCGTTCCGTCATCTGACGTTAGCCCTGGTCGCGGGCCTGAGCTTCCTCGACGCCGGCGCGGCCGGCGCACAGGTGTGGCGCGCCGACAGCGGGCAGGGGACCTATCACAATCCGCCGCTCTACGCCGACTATCCCGACCCGGACATCATCCGGGTCGGTCGGGATTTCTATTTCGCCTCGACGACCTTCGTGAACGCGCCGGGCCTGACGATCCTTCACTCGCGCGACCTGGTGAACTGGGACATCGCCAGCCACGTCATGCCGCGCCTGGAGGGTAATCCGAAGTACGATCTCAGCGATGGCGGCGACTATCGTCACGGGGTCTTCGCTCCGAGCCTGCGCCATCACAACGGCCGCTTCTACATCGCCGTCACGCCGGTGGGCCATAACACCCGCATCTATTCGGCCAGCGACATCCGCGGCCCCTGGACGATGCATGAGCTCGACCGCGAGGCCTTCGATCCGGGGCTGTTCATCGACACGGACGGCAAGGCTTATGTCGCCACCTCGATCGGCTCGGACGGGACGATCCGCCTGCTGAACCTCAACGCCAACCTCACCGCCGTCACGGGTGAGCAGAAGATCCATTACGTCAAAGGCGCCGAAGGCTCCAAGCTGATCAAGCGCGGCGACTGGTATTACCTGTTCAACGCGATTCCGCGTCGCCTGGCCCTGACGGTGTCGCGCGCCAAAAGCCTGATGGGGCCCTGGGAGACCCGCGACCAGATCGACGACACCACCGGCGGCCATCAGGGCGCTCTCGTCGACCTGCCGGACGGCGGCTGGTACGGCTTCGTCATGCGCGACGCCGGCGCCATCGGCCGGGTGACCAATATCAGCCCGGTGTTCTGGCGCGACGACTGGCCCGTGTGGGGAACGCCCGATGCGCCCGGCCGCGTCCCCGACACCGCCGCCAAGCCGATCTTGGGGCAGCCCTTCGTCGAGCCGCCGAGCTCGGACGACTTCAGGAGCCGCTCGCTCGGGCGGCAATGGCAGTGGAATCATAACCCGGATGACAGCCGCTGGTCGCTCAGCGAACGTCCAGGCTTCCTGCGACTGAAGCCGACGACAAGCGCCGACTTCTGGAATGCACGCAACACTCTGCTGCAGAAGGGGCAAGGGCCCAAGAGCCGAGCGATCGCCAAGCTCGACGTCAGCGGGCTGGCGCCCGGCGACGCCTGCGGCCTGGGGACGTTCGGCAAGTTCTCCAATCAGCTCGTCGTGACCCGGCGGCCGGACGGTCAGGGCGCGGTGAGCGCTCGCGTTGTGGAAAGCACCGAGACCGGCCCGACGACCACGCCGCGTGGCGAGGCGCGCGCCATCCCGCTGCGCGACCTGTGGCTGTCGGTCGACATGGACTTCACCGCGGACAAGGCCGCGCTGGCCTACAGCCTCGACGGTCGCGTGTGGACGCAGATGCCCGGCGACTTCCCGCTCGCTTTCGCCTGGCGAACCGGCACCTTCCAGGGCGAGCAGTTCGGTCTCTTCTGCTACAACCCAACCGGCGGAACCGGACGCCTCGACATCGACAGCTTCACCTTGACCAAACCCTAGACACAGCGCGGCGCGTTCGGGCGAAGCGAGGGGCCTCACCCAGCGGCGTCCAGACCCGGAGCGTCGCGACGACTTCCGGGCCCGGATCCGACGGCTGAGCTCTACGGCTCCAGCTGCACCACGACGATCGATTTGGCCGGCAGGTCCAGCTTGAGGCCGTCGTGGCCGGCCTTCGCCGAGAACGGCTTCGGCGTCACCACGCCCGGCGCCTCGAAGGTGTTGACCGCGTCGACGCGCCCGGCGGTGAGAACCTGCCCGCGCGCGCTCATGGCCTTGGCGCCCGACAGGTTGGCGACGATCGAGGCTGGACGAGCGGGGTCCAGATTGGTCACGGCCAGCCACAGCTTGCCTTGGGTGTCGCGCGCGGCCACCGCGTCCACCCGCGGCAGCTTGATGTCACCCTGGACGTAGGTTCCCGCATCGAAGCTGACCGGGATGAACGTCGCGTCCTGGAAGGGCAGGTACATCTTGTAGACATGATAGGTGGGCGTCAGGACCATCTTGTCCTTGTCGGTCAGGATCATGGCCTGCAGCACGTTGATCATCTGGGCGATGTTCGTCATCCGCACCCGGTCGGCGTGACGCGCGAAGATGTTGAGGTTCAGGGCCGCCACGATCGCATCGCGCAGCGAGTTCTGCTGGACCAGGAAGCCTGGATTGGTGTTTTCGAGCGGCGCCAGCCAGACGCCCCATTCGTCGATGACCAGCGGGACCTTCTTGTCGGGGTCGTACTTGTCCATGATCGCCGCGTGCTGAGCGATCAGGCCGTCCATGCCCAGGGTCTCCTTGACCAGCTTGGCGTAGGCGGTCTCGTCGAACTTGGTGCTGGAATAGGACGGCGGCCAGCCGCCGGTCGTATAGGAGTGCAGCGACAGGCCCTCGATGTTCCAGGCCCAGTCGTGCCCCTTCTGCGAGGCCATGACCGCTTCGGTATAGGTCGGATCGGCCTGGTTCGGGCCGACCGCGATGCGTTGCATCGCCTCGGCTCCGGTCTGCTTGGGGTTGTAGTTCCGGACGAAGCGGGCATAGCGCTTCATCTCGGAAGTGTAGTAGTCGGGCGTCATCGCCCCGCCGCAGCTCCAGCTCTCGTTACCCAGGCCCAGATATTTGACCTTGTACGGCGCGGGATGGCCATTGGCGGCGCGCTCCTTGCCGGCCGTGGTCTGCGGATCGGCGGTCATGTATTCGACCCACTCGGCCGCTTCCTGCACCGAGCCCGATCCGATATTGACCGAGACATAGGCCTCGCTGCCGATCTGATCGACGAAGTCCATGAACTCGTCGGTGCCGAAGGTGTTGGGCTCGACCGCGCCGCCCCAGTTGGAGTTGATCGTCTTGCGTCGGTTTTCGGCCGGGCCGATCCCGTGACGCCAGTGATATTCGTCGGCGAAGCAGCCGCCCGGCCAGCGAACATTGGGGACCTTGATGTCCCGCAGGGCCTGGACGACGTCGTTGCGGATGCCGCGCGTGTTGGGGATGGTCGAGTCCTTGCCGACCCACACGCCGCCGTAGATGCCGGTTCCCAGGTGCTCGGCGAACTGACCGAAGATATTGCGGTCGATCTTCGGGCCCGAGACGCCGGCGTCGATCTTCACGGTGATGGGAGCGTCGTTCTTGGGTTGGGCCTGGGCCAGAGCCGGCGCGCCGAGCACCATGGCCACGGCGCAGACGGTCAGCGGTCGAGTCAGTCTGATCATGTCTGTCTCCCCTTTGTGTCGGCGAGCGCGCGGAGCCGCATCGCCTTGTTCTGTCGATTGTGACCTCAGGCCCTAGCGGTCCCGAGGCGTCGGCGCCGCTAGGGCGAGGTCATTGGTCCTTCGCTTTTTGCGCTTGCCCCTGGTGCGCATAGACGCCCAGCAGCGCGCCGACGAAGCCGCCTGCCTTCTTGGTCGACAGGATCGTTCCGTCCTCGCCGGCCTTCAGCACCGTCCATTGATCGGGCGCCAGCGCGTACGAGAAATCATAGAGGCCGCCGCGCGCGGTGATCTTCAACCAAACCGGCGCGCCGGCCTTGAGCGTGAACGGGGCGCTGGCGACTTCGACGCCTTCGACCGGATCATTCGGACCCGTGCGACGATCGAGCACGATCCTGGTCCGACCGGCGGCGTCTTGAGAAAGGCCCAGGAAGAAGAAGTGGTCGTCGTTCTGCACGGCGACCATGCCGGCCTTGTCGCCCGCTGCGCGGGGATCAAAGCGCATCAACGTCGAGGCGCTGGCGTTGATGTGCTGCTGGCGACGCCCCCAGAACGACGGCTGCGTCTTCCCGCCGATCGTTTCGGGACGCGCCTTCAAGATCAGCTTTCCGGACTCCATGCGCCACCAGCGCTCCTGTGGAATCCGCATGGTGACCCAGTTGAGCGGCAGGGTCTTGCCATCGAACTCGTCGCGCGCGGTGAAGGCGCCGGTCGTCGGCGAGGGCGTCGGCGTCGTCGCGGGCAGGTCGGGCTTGGCGTGGACGTAGGGGATGGTCTTGCCGTTCTCGAGGATGACGGGCCAGCCGTCCTTCCATTCCAGGGGCAGCAGGAAGGTCTCGCGGCCGGTGTTGTAGAGATCGTCGCCATAGGGGCGCACGGCCAGGAACGTGGCCCACCACTTGCCGTCGGGCGTGTCGACGAGCGTGGCGTGGCCCGCCGAGGTGATGGGGTAGGGGCGGTCGGCTGGAAGGCCGCGCTGGGTGAGGATCGGATTATCAGCGTACGGAGCATACGGTCCCCAAGCGCTCTTCGATCGGAGGACCACCTGGCTGTGGCCCTCGGCGGTGCCGCCCTCGGCGGCGACCAGATAGTACCAGCCGTCCTTCTTGAGGATGTGCGGCCCCTCGGGCCAGATGGGCTTGGCGGCCGGGTTGACGCCCTTGTCGAGCAGCAGCTTGCGCTCGCCGACCGTCTTCTGGGTCTTGACGTCGTAGGCGATGGCCCAGATGGCGCGGTGACCGCTGTATTCCGGTTTCCCGGGCGGCTCGCCGTTGAAGACGATCAGGGCCCGCCCATTATCGTCGAAGAACAGGTAGGGATCGATGCCTTCGACGGCGGGCAGCCACACGGGATCCGACCAGGGGCCCTTGGGATCCTTGGCCGTGATCAGGAAGTTCCCGCCGCAATCGACGCAGGTGTTGAGGATATAGAACAGCCCGTCGTGGTGGCTCAGGGTCGGTGCGAAGACCGCGCGCGACAGTCCCAGGCGCTTGAAGTCGAGCATGCCGGGGCGGTCGATCGCGTTGCCGATCTGGTTCCAATGGACCAGGTCCGTGGAGTGGAAGACCGGCAGGCCCGGGAACCAGGCGAAGGTCGAGCTGACGAGATAGAAATCCTTGCCCACGCGCATCACGGCGGGGTCGGGATAGGTCCCTTTTAGGATCGGGTTGGCGTATTGGCCCGGACCGGGCTTGAACGCGGCGTCGGAAGGGTCCGCGCCCGAATATTCGAACCACTCGAAGGCGGCTTTGGGCGCATCGGTGGAAGCCTTGGTCGAAGGTGGCGCGTCGGGCGCGGGCTGTGCGTGGGCGATCCCGGCCAGCAGGCAAAGAGAGATGAGGCTTTGACGGATCACCTGGCTGAGTCCCTCCGAAAGCCGAGACTGAGGCCGGCCTGTTGATTATGTCTGTCAAATCGCACGATGGCGCTGCATCGCCGTCCGACTTTCAGCCATACTAGGATGCAAAATCCAGAAATAGTAGCGCTCACTTTCGCGAAATCCGGTCTGGCCGCCTTCGACGAGCCGGCTTGCTCAATCGCGGACTCGTTCTAGTTTGTCGGAGTATTGGCGGCCATTCGTAGCGCCGCCGGACAACCAAGCTCGAGAGCCACATGTCCCTGACTCGAAGGTCCACGCTCGCCGTCCTGGGCGCTTCGGCCAGTTTGACGAGCGGCGCGGTCTGCGGCGGGGCTCCGAAACGTTCGCCTTTGCGGCTATGGTATCGCCAGCCGGCCAAGGAATGGGTCGAAGCCCTGCCCGTCGGATCGGGCAAGCTGGGGGCCATGGTGTTCGGCGGCGTCGCGCGCGAGCGTCTGCAGCTGAACGAGGACACCTTGTGGGCCGGCGGACCCTATGATCCGGCCAGGCCCGAAGCCTTGGTCGCCTTGCCGGAAATCCGTCGTCTGATCGATGCGGGGCGTTACGCCGAGGCCTCCGAGCTGGCCGACGCCCGGTTCCTGGGGGCGCCCAAGAGCCAGATGTCCTATCAGACGATCGGCGACCTTGAGCTGGAATTTCCGGGCCTTGGGGAAGGGGCGGGCGATTATGTCCGAGACCTCGACCTTGATGGCGCGATCGCCACGACGCGCTTCACCGCCGGGGGTGTAGGCCATGTGCGCCAGGTGATCGCCAGCGCGCCGGCCGGGGTCATCGCCGTTCGCCTGAGCGCCGATCGCAAGGGCGCGGTCACGGTGGGCCTAGGCTTGGCCAGCCCCCTGAAAGCCCGAACCGCCATCGAGGACGGCGACCTTGTTCTGGCAGGCGTCAACGACAGTCAGCAGGGCGTCGAAGGCCGGTTGCGCTTCGAGTGCCGGGTCCAGGTGCGTTCTCGGGGCGGTGAGGTCCGCCAGGTCGGCGACAAGCTCCTGGTGACGGGCGCCGACGAGGTGCTGGTCGTGATCGCCGCGGCCACCAGCTACCGCCGCTATGACGACGTATCCGGCGACCCCGCCGGGCTGAACCGGGCCGCCTTGGCGAGGCTGCGGGGCAGATCTTGGGCCGACCTTCTGGCCGAACATCAGGCCGATCATCGCGCCCTGTTTCGGCGGGTCGACGTCGATTTCGGTCGCACGCGGGCCGAGCTGTCGCCGACCGACGAGCGGATCAAGGCCTCGCCGAACGTCGACGATCCTTCCCTGGCGGCGCTGTACTACCAGTACGGCCGTTACCTTCTGATCGCGTGCTCGCGACCGGGCGGCCAGGCCGCCAATCTTCAGGGCGTGTGGAACGACAAGACCAACGCGCCCTGGGGAAGCAAGTACACGATCAACATCAACACCGAGATGAACTACTGGCCGGCCGAGCCGGCGAATCTGCCGGAACTGGTCGAGCCGCTGATCGCCCTGGTGAGCGATCTCGCCCAGACAGGGGCGAAGACAGCCAAGGTCATGTATGGAGCCAGGGGCTGGGTCGCCCACCACAACACCGACCTGTGGCGCGCCACCGCCCCTATCGACGGCGCGATGTGGGGTGTGTGGCCCACCGGCGGCGCCTGGCTGTGCAAGCACGTCTTCGACCACTACGACTACGGTCGAGACACGGCCTATCTGGCGCGGGTCTATCCGTTGATGAAGGGCGCGGCGCGGTTCTTCCTCGACACCCTGGTGGTCGATCCGAAGTTCGGCGTGCTGGTCACCAGTCCATCGCTCTCGCCGGAGAATCCGCATGGGCACGGATCGTCCTTGGTCGCGGGCCCAACCATGGACGAGGCGATCATCCGTGACCTCTTCACCAATTGCCTGAAGGCCGAAGCGGTGCTTGGCGTGGACGAGGGTTTTGTCGCCGAACTGAAGGCCGCGCGCGAGAAGCTCGCCCCCTACAGGATCGGCAAGGACGGCCAGTTGCAGGAATGGCAAGAGGACTGGGACGCCGACGCCGACGATATCCATCACCGCCACGTCTCCCATCTCTACGGCCTGTTCCCATCGGACCAGATCGCGGTCGACGTCACGCCCAAGCTGGCGGCCGCGGCCAGGAAGAGCTTGTTGACCCGAGGGGACCTCTCGACCGGCTGGGCCATCGCCTGGCGCCTGAACCTGTGGGCCCGCCTGGGCGACGGCGACCACGCCCACGCGATCCTGAAGCTGCTGCTGGGCCCCGAGCGGACCTATCCCAACCTATTCGACGCTCACCCGCCGTTCCAGATCGACGGCAATTTCGGTGGAACGAGCGGCATGACGGAGATGATCCTGCAAAGCCGCAACGACGCCATCCATCTGCTGCCGGCTCTTCCGACCGCCTGGCCGACCGGACACCTCACGGGCCTGCGGGCGCGGGGCGCTGTGTCGGTCGACGTCCGCTGGGCGGGCGGCAAGCTCGCCGAAGCGGTCCTGACCGCCGCCCGCGATGGGCGGCACATCGTGGTCCATGCCGGCTCGATTCTGACGGTCGATCTCGCGGCCGGTGAGAAGGCGGTCGTGAAGCCGCGAAGGGGAGCGCTTGTGCGCGTTTAGCTTCCGACGCTGAGCGGCGGTCCGCCGAATGTTCTGGTTTAGGCGCGGTGAGAGGCTCGCCCCCGCGCCAAGGGAGACATGCCGATGATCCTCTCGCGACGCCGGTTCGTGCACTCGCCGTTGGCCCTGATGGGGGCGTCGGCGATCGGTTTAGGCGCGGCGACCGAGGCCCAAGCTCAGCGGCAGGATCAAGCCGGCGCGGGCGAGGTCATCGCGTTGTGGCCGCGGCCCCCGGGGCGCGCCCTGCATCCGGACATGGCCGAGGTCGTCGAGCAGACCTCTTCGGACTCCGCCTATAGCAGCCGGCGCAAGAAGGGGATCTCGCGACCGCATATGATCGCCCGGCCGGCGGCCGCGCCCAACGGCGCGGCCATGTTGATCATTCCCGGCGGCGGCTTCGGCTGGAACTATTTCGAGCACGAAGGCTATTTCGTCGCCAACCTTCTGAACAGGGCCGGGATCAGCTGTTTCGTCCTGTTCTATCGCCTCGCCAACGACGGTTGGGACGATCCGGCGAGTGTCGGGCCCGCTGATGCTCAGCGCGCCCTGCGCTTGATCCGGGCTCACGCCGCCCGATTCCGAGTCGATCCGGCCCGGGTGGGGGTGATGGGATTCAGCGCGGGCGGCTTCTTGGCCGCCACCCTGGCGACGCGGCATGAGGCGCGGTTCTACGCGCCGCTCGACGCCGTCGATCAGCTGAGCGCCCGCCCCCTGGTGGCGGCGCCGATCTATCCCGTGCAGTCGCTAGACCCGGCCTACGCCTATTCGGGCGCCGCGCCTTCGTTCTTCGGCGGACCGGCGTCGGCGGAGCAAATCCGCGAGTGGTCACCCGATCTGAACGTCGGGCCGACGACCGCGCCGACCTTCCTGGCCCACGCCGAGGACGATGACCTTGTGCCGGTGGCCAATACGCTGCGGCTGCGTGACGCCCTGAGCGCGGCCAGGATACCGGTTGAAACGCACCTTTTCGCCCGAGGCGGTCACGGCTTTGGCGCGCGCGCCGAAGCGGGGCGCCCCGGCGGTCGGTGGACGCCGCTGTTCCTGGACTTCGCGCGTGGCGAAGGATTGTTGGTCTAAGCGCCGACGGGCCGGCCATCACCGCTTCAGCCCTTACGTCTTGAGGCCATCGTTCGTGTAACGGACGTGGGCTCATCGCAATGCGCTGTCACCTCCGCGACTCCCAGCTCGTTCGGCACAAATCAGCGGGGAAGGAACGGTCGTGTTCAGCGATGTGTCCAGGACAATTGGCCAAAACCAGACTTCGTCTAGGTTGAATTGGCCTGAACGCATTGTGGCAAAAATCCCACGTCTTGCCGGAATCCGGTACCGCTACCATTCGAGATCTGTCGTGTTGCGGCGGTGTTGCATTCAGAAATGCCATTGAAAAATAACGACGTTTGCCAAAAATCGAGGTAAGGCCAGTAGTTCTCGGTTATCAGGCCTTTAGGTCTGACAATATTGACGGCGACAGGACCCGGCGGAATGGTCACCCAGCCGCCCAACGCGGTGTCGGGAAAAAAGAACGGGCCGGAACGCCGCGCCCGGAACTGGGAGGGAATGAAATGCGAACCCTAAGTGGATACTCGCGCGCGGCGCGCGCCGCGCTCTTGGGAGCCACCATGCTGTCTGGCCTGGGCGCGGCTCAGGCTCACGCCCAGTCCGCACCCTCAACGACCGCCGACACGCCCAACAGCGACACCGTCGAGGAAGTGGTCGTCACCGGCTACCGTCAAAGCCTGGCGCAGTCGACCGTGGCCAAGCGCGAGACCACCAGCTTCGCCGACTCCATCTTCGCCGAGGACATCGGCAAGTTCCCTGACTCCAATATCGCCGAATCCTTCAATCGGATTCCCGGCATCACCATCACCCGCGACATCACCGGCGAAGGTACGAACGTCGCCATCCGGGGCCTTGGCTCGAACTTCACCAACGTCACGCTGAACGGCGCTTCGATCGCCGTGGCCTCTTCGGGCCCCACGGACGCCCAGGGCACCGACCGCTCGGTCGACCTCAGCTTCTTCCCGACCGACCTGTTCACCAAGCTGACGGTCAACAAGAGCTATTCGGCCAGCCTTCTCGAAGGCGGCGCGGCGGGCAATATCGACATGCGCTCGGCCCGGCCGTTCGATCGGCCCGGCCAGCACCTGACTATGAGCGTCCAGGGCGTGAAGCCCGACGAGGCCAAGCTTGGCGGCAAGGGCTCTGTGATCGCCAGCAAAACCTGGGACACCTTCGGCGTCCTGTTCGGCATGTCGGGCCAGCGCCTGCATACCGACACGCGCGGCTACGAGACCATCGGCTTCACCAACCCGAACCTGTCGGCCGCGCAGTGCGGCGCGACCACGGGGTGCAACGCCACCGGTGGCGGCAACTGGACGATTCCCGCCACGGTCCCGACCGGCGCCGGCGCCGGCCTGATCGCCGGCACGACGATCGACAAGGCCTTCCTGCTGGCCAACAACCCCAATGCCACCATCCAGCAGATCGACAACGGCCTGCTGCCGCGTCTTGGCCGTCCGTCCGCCGAATACGGCCGGCGTGACCGCCTGAACCTGGTCGGCAGCGTCGAATGGCGCCCGAACGACAACATGAACTTCTATGTCGACGGGATGTACGGCTACAAGAAGAACGACCTGCTGCGCGAGGACATGGCCTGGATCGTGCGCAACGGCGCGATCATTCCGCTGAACACCAAGTACGACAAGGCCGACTGTTCGGCCGGTTGCACGGTTACCCAGGGCACCTACGCCAACTCGCAGTTCTTCCTGGAATTCCGTCCCTATCTCGAGAAGACCGAGCTGTGGGGGATCAATCCGGGCGGCGAATGGCGCATCAACGACAAGCTGAAGGTCGAAGCCCAGGCCAACTACACCAAGAGCACCTTCCACCGCGAAAGCCCGACCTTCGGTCCGGTGACGGCGTTGGGCGTGGGCACGACGGTCGACTACACCTACAATCCCGACGGTCCGCCGACGATCAAGAGCAGCGTCAACCTGAACGACCCCGCCAACTTCGTCTGGACCGGCGGACGGGTGAACATGCAGGACGAGAAGCGCTGGTACGAGACCAAGGGCGTGCGCGGCGTGGTCACCTGGGGCGACGAAGCGCTGAACCTGAAGTTCGGCGCCAACTATGACGACGTCTCGCGCACGATCCGCGGCTACGACAACACCCAGCCGTGGCAGAACGCGACCTGCGGCGACAATCCCAGCATCAACCTTCCCGCGCCGAACGGTCAGCCGCCCTGCCAGGGCTTGAACCAGCCGGGCGCGGCGCCGGCGGGTTATCCGACCTATCCGGGCTACGGCACGGGCTACACGGCCGGTCAGACCGGAACCCTGACCTATGCCGGTTCACTGATCCCGACCTCGAGCCTGGCCAGCTATCTGAAGCCCGGCCCGGCCGGCTTCGTCACGGTCGACTGGGACAAGGTCAAGAAGGCCACCAACTATCAGGCGCTGCATGACCAGTATGTCGAGACCGGCGGTTCCAACACCGGCGCCAGCGGCGGCTACATCAACGAGAAGAACAGCGCCGCCTTCACCGAACTGAACGGCGTCACTCAGGTGCTGGACAGCGACCTGCGGTACAATCTCGGCGTTCGCTACGTCCACACCAAGCAGACGATCGGCGGTCGTGTCTCGGTCGCCGATCCGCGCAACAATCCGGCGAGCGGCCAGCTGCCCGACGGCGCGCGCTATCCGAACCTGGTCAACTTCGTCTACACCGAGAACACCTATTCGAAGTGGCTGCCGGCCGCGAACCTGGCCTACGACGTCAGCGAACACGCCGTGGCTCGTGTCGCGGTCTCCGAGACGATGACGCGTCCAGATCCGGCCGCCCAGCTCCCCGGCGTCAGCTTCGGCGCGCCGTCGGCCGACCAGGCGACGATCGGCAACCCGGCTCTCGAGCCCTATTTCTCCAAGAACCTCGACCTGGGCTTCGAACTCTACACCGGCCAGGAAGGCGTGATCGCGGTCAACGCGTTCCGCAAGTCGATCACGGGCTTCACGACCAACAACGTCGTCACCCAGCCGTTCTCGTACCTGGCTCAGTACGGCATCACCTATGACACGCTGAACGACACCCAGAAGACGGCGATCAATTCGCGCGGCGGTCCGACCCAGGCCCAGGTCCAGATCCAGTCGCAGATCAACGTGCCCAACAAGCTGACCATCAACGGCCTGGAGTTCCAGTGGGTCCAGCCGCTGGATGTCCTGACCAGCCGCTTCGGCGTCGAGGGGCTTGGCTTCAACGCCAACGCCACGATCGTCGATCAGACCAGCAACGGCGCGGCCGTCGCCTATGGGGTGGCCAAATACACCTATAACCTGACCGGCTATTACGAGCACAACGGCGTCAGCCTGCGTCTCAGCCACACCTATCGGAAGGGCTCGCAGTCCAGCGGCGCCAACCAGAACGGCGTCACCGCCGCGGCGCTGTTCTCCGACGACTACAAGCAGACGGACTTCTCTTCGAGCTATGACCTGGACAAGATCCTTGGCCTGAGGAACGCGCCGCAGATCACGTTCAACGTCATCAACCTGACCAACGAGCCGCTGCGCTCGTACTTCCAGTACGACAACGCGACCTTCACCTACTACAAGCCCGGCCGTCAGTATCAGCTGGGTCTGCGGATGAGCTTCTAGGCGGGCGGCGCTTTGCGCCAACTTGACTGATCCGTGACATCGGGGCTCGCCGTTCTCCCCGAGCGACCCCGATGTCGACCCCCACAGGTCCGCGTGACCTTTGCTGGGGTTTCCTCTGGCCCGGCCTTGAGCCGGGCCATTCTTTTTCGGCGGCTGGCCGTAGGGCGGGCCGTCCGCCGCGGGCGCCGTTTGGACGTCTGAGCGTGATGGACGGCCGGCTCCGTCGCGCCGGACACCGCATTCACATTTGACGTGACCGAGAACGCCCGGTTGGTCCCGGCGTTGGCTCCCGATCATTACGGACGAGAGCGAGATGGAACGAGAAGGGCCGCGCAGGCGCAGACGACTGACGGGGCTCGGCCTGATCGTTCTCGCCGTGGTCGTCGTCGCGATGACGATCATGGTCGGTCTCAACACGGTCTAGGTCGCCCACGGCCATTGAGATGAACATCGCCCTACAAGCAGGAGGGACGAATGAAGCCCACCGCCGCTGACGTCTTGATCGATCGCCTGATCGACTGGGGCGTCGATATCGTATTCGGGCTGCCCGGTGACGGCATCAACGGGATCATGGAGGCGTTGCGGACGCGCCAGGACAGGATCAGGTTCATCCAGGCCCGGCATGAGGAGGCGGCCAGCTTCATGGCTTGCGCCTACGCCAAGTGGACGGGAAAGATCGGCTGTTGTCTGGCCACGACCGGCCCCGGCGGGGTGCACCTGCTCAACGGCCTCTACGACGCCAAGTTCGACCGAGCGCCGGTCCTGGCGATCACGGGCTTGCCGTATCACGACCTCGTCCAGACCAGCACCCAGCAGGATATTGACCACGTGCGACTGTTCGCGGACGTGGCCGAGCATACGGCGGCGATCACCGGCGCGGCCCAGGTCGAGGACGCGGTCGCCCTGGCCTGCCGAACGGCGCTGGCCCGGCGGGGCGTTGCGCACCTGGCGATTTCCGTCGATGTCCAGGAACAGAAGCTGGACGCCGACAAGCCGTCGCCGCGCAACAAGGCCGGCACGAGCCTGGCCTATGTCGAGGGACCTCATCCGCCCGCCGAGGACGCGGTGCGGGCGGCCGTCGACATCCTCGCCGCCGGCCAGCGGGTGTTGATCCTCGCGGGGCAGGGGGCCCTGGGGGCGGCGGAGGAACTGGTCTTCACGGCCGAACTTTTGGCCGCGCCGGTCGCCAAGGCGCTGTTGGGCAAGGCCGTCCTGCCTGACGACCATCCCCACGTCACCGGCGGCGTGGGCTATCTCGGCGCCAGGCCCTCGCAGCAGGCGATGGACGCCTGCGATACGTTGCTGATCGTCGGTTCGGGCTTTCCCTACATCGAGTACTACCCCAAGCCGGGCCAGGTGAAGGTCGTGCAGATCGACATCGATCCCGCGCGCATCGGCCTGCGCTACCCCGTCGACGCCGCGGTGGTCGGCGACGCAGCCCTTTGCCTCAAGGCCCTGAATGGTCGTCTGACGCCGAAGGCCGACAAGGCTTTCCTCGAGCAGGCCAAGGCGTGGAAGGCAGAGTGGCTGGAGGCCCTGCGGGCCGGTGCCGATCGCGACAGCGCGCCGATCAAGCCGCAACGGGTCGTGCGCGATCTCAATGACCGTCTGGCCGACAACGCCGTCATCGCCGCCGACTGTGGTCACAACACCGGCCTGACCGCACAGTATGTCGAGATCCGGAGCGATCGGCGGTTCGGTGTTTCGGGGACGCTCGCCTCGATGGGCGGCGGCTTGCCCTATGCGATCGCCGCGGCCCTGGCCTTTCCCGGACGCCAGGTCGTGACCGTGGTGGGCGACGGCGGCCTCGCCATGAGCCTGGCCGAGCTGGCCACCTGCGCGCGCTACCGCCTGCCGGTGAAGGTGGTCGTGCTCAACAACGGCTCTCTGGGGCAGATCAAGTGGGAGCAGATGCTGTTCTTGGGCAATCCGGAGTTCGGCTGCGAATTGGCGCCCATCGATTTCGCCAAGGTCGCCGAGGGCCTGGGCCTGAAAGCCTGGCGCCTGGAGAACCCGCAGGATTGCGGTTCGGCCATCGACACCCTGTTGGCCCACGACGGGCCCGCCCTGCTCGACGTGGTGGTCGACGCCAACGAGCCGATGCTGCCGCCCAAGCGGCGGCCGGAATATATGGAGAAACTCCAGAAGGCGCTGAGCCGCGGGACGCCCCATCGCGCCGAAATCGAAACGGCGCTCACGGAAGAACCGGCGCGCACTTCGCTGGAAAGCTAGCCGCGCTCAGGCGGACGCGACGGCCTTTGCGAGAAGGTCGGATTCGAAGCCCCGCCGGATGATCGGCACATCGACCAGAGTGTCGTAGAGCCGGTGGCCCTCGCCGTCGTCCAGTTGCTCGGTCACCACGACCATCGGCACATCCGGCGCCAGGACGTGGAGCGCCGTCAACCGCCGAAGATCGGCAGGCGCGGAAAAGCTCCGCACCTCGCCGACCACCAAGTCCGGCGTATCGGTCAGGGCGTCCGGCGGGCTGGCGTCCATATCGACCACGCGCCAGCCGTCCTCGCGCAACAGGGCCGCGGCCGCCTCCGCGCCCATCGCCACGAAGGCCAGCTTGCTCATTCGGCGGCCTGCAGGCGCTCGGCCGTCCACAGATGCGCGCGATAGGCCTCGAAGCAGCGCCGACCGGCCTCCAGGCGCATCAGGGCGCCTTCGGCGATATAGCGCGCGCAGTCAGGGTCTTCCGAGACCAGCGGCGCCAGCACTTCGGCGTTCCAGGCTTCGGAATGGGCGATGTCGAGCGTGGCGTGAAGGGCGAAGTACTTGCGCGACTTGCCGACGCCCAGGCGCTTGAGACCCTTGGCGACCAGGTCCGCGCGCCACGGCGCGGTGAGCTCCACGGCGCCGAGAGCGCCGACCGCGTGATAGGCGTAGCGACGCGTGGTGGCGAAGGCCACCAGCGTGTTGCCCAGGGCCAGGGAGGCGGCCTTGGTGTTCTCGCTGGTCGGATGCAGGTCGAGCGCGTCGGCCAACTGGGCCAGCATCGGGCCGTGCATGCCGGCCTCGGTCCCGCGCCCCATCTCGTCCCAGTAGTTGCGGGCCAGTTCCAGCTTGGCGCGGGTCGGCATCTTGATCTGGGTGTAGGCCACGAGATCGTCGAAACCAGCCTCGCCCGCCACCTCCTGCAGCAGGAACCAACGCATGTCCTCCAAGCCCGCCTCGTTGGCCAGCCAGGGGAACAGCGGATCATTTTGGCCTGGGCCCGTCTCCTTCAGGCCTTCGAACCAGGCGATGAAACCATCGACGTCGGCTGGGGCCTCGGTGGCGCGATCGGCGATCGCCCGGCGCTGGGCCTCGATGAACGCACCCTCGCGCAGGCGCATCTCATGTTCCTCAGCCAAGTCCTCGGGCCAGTCGGCCGAGGGTTTAGCCGGGTCGAGACGCCGGTGGTTCCAGTGCGACAATCGCTGCTGGAAGCCGTCCGAAAGGAAGTCGGCCGACAGCCAGGTCATGCCGTTCGTGCTCATGGAAACCTCTTGCGAGCGGATTGTTCGGGAGATGTAGAGCGCAATCGGAGGTCGACAGGTTCCATGTTCGGGTTCCCGACATAAGGCATTGACTAACTTAGTTTAATCTCCGTCCTCAAATGAGGTTTGGGCCGGAACCCGCCCGTTTTCGTCCTCGTTGTCGTCGCCCGGTCCAAGAAGGGGAAGGCAATGACGACGCCACATCCGCAGGTACGTTTTTCCATCGCGCAGGACGGCGATGCATGGCGCTGGCGCGCGGTGCTGGACGGCGCGGTTCTTGAGGAGGGGCGCGCGGCGACGCGGGCCATAGCGGCGGCGCTGGTCATACGGGTCATCTGCAAGGTCTGTGGACCTGAAGCCGCCGCTTCACCGTCCATGTTCGCCGAGGCGGCTTGATGCGCATCCAGGAGACCGCCGTCTATCGCGGGCCGCATTACTATTCCGCCCGCCCCATGGTGCGCATTCGTCTCGACCTGGAGCGACTGGAGGAATGGCCGAGCCATCGCCTGCCGCACTTCACCGACCGGCTCCTGGTGGCCCTGCCGGGGTTGGAGACGCACGGCTGTTCCTACCATGCCCCCGGCGGCTTCGTGCGCCGGCTGCGCGAGGGGACTTGGCTGGGCCACGTCATCGAGCACGTGGCTCTCGAGCTCCAGGTCCTGGCGGGCGTTCGGGTCACGCGGGGCAAGACCCGCTCGGTCAAGGGCGCGCCGGGCGTCTACGATATGCTTTACGCCTACGAGACCGAGGGCTTGGCCAAGGCGGCGGGACGCCTGGCCCTGCTGCTGGTCGACAGCCTTCTGCCCGGCGACCTCCGCGGCGTCACGGGTCTTGAAAAGGTCGCGCCGCCCCTCGCGGGGAGCGTCGAGACGCCCCTGGACCTCAACCGCGCGATCGGGGTGCTGCGCGACCTGGCGCGCCGCGAGAGCCTGGGCCCCTCGACCAAGGCCCTGGTCGATGAGGCGCGGCGGCGGGGAATTCCGGTCCAGCGACTGGACGATCAGAGCCTGATCCAGTTCGGCTACGGCGCGCGGCGCAAGCTGATCCGCGCCAGTATCACAGGCGAGACCTCGCACATCGCCGTCGAGACCGCTGGCGACAAGGCCCTGACCAAGCGCCTCCTCGCCGCCGCAGGGGTTCCCGTTCCACGCGGCGCGGTGGTCCGTACCGCCGACGAGGCGGTCAAGGAGGCTCAGCGCCTGACTGGACCCGTGGTGATCAAGCCGCAAGACGGCAACCACGGTCGCGGCGTCAATCTAGGTCTGGAAGGCGAGACGGCCGTGCGCTGGGGCTTCGACCAGGCCCGCCAGCACGGCCGCCGTGTGCTGGTCGAAGAGCAGTTCTCCGGTCGGGACCATCGCATCCTGGTCGTCGATGGCGAGGTGGTGGCCGTGGCCGAACGCGTTCCGGCCCAGGTCATCGGCGATGGACGCTCGACGGTCGCCCAGCTGATCGAGGCGGCCAACCGCGACCCGCGCCGGGGGCAGGGCCACCAGAACGTCATGACCCGCATCGCCGTCAATGAGCACCTCGAGGAAATGCTCGTTCGCGCGGGCCTGGACCTGCAGGCCGTCCCCGCCGACGGCGCCGTCGTCCAGCTACGCGCGACGGCCAATCTTTCCACCGGCGGTTCGGCGATCGACCGCACCGCCGAGATCCATCCCGACAACGCCGGCATCGCCCGGCGCGCGGCCCTGACCGTGGGGCTGGACGTGGCGGGCATCGACTTCCTGGCCCCAGACATCCGGCGATCGGTGCGCGAGACCGGCGGCGGGGTCATCGAGGTCAACGCCGCGCCGGGCCTGCGCATGCACCTGGCCCCGTCGGAGGGGCAGCCGCGCGATGTCGCCCGCCCGATCCTGGCCAGGCTCATTCCTCGGGGACAGCGCGCCCGCATCCCGATCGTCGCCATCACCGGCACGAACGGCAAGTCGACCGTCGGACGGATGGCAGCCGCGATCTTCAAGGCGCATGGCCGGACCGTCGGCCTGACCAACACCAGCGGCGTCTATGTCGGCGACGAACTCGTGAAGGCGGCCGACGCCAGCGGCCCGAAAAGCGCGCGGATGGTCCTGCGGGATCCGACCGTCGACATCGCGGTGCTGGAGACCGCGCGCGGCGGCATCCTTCGCGAGGGTCTGGCCTTCGACCGCTGCGACGTCGGTATGGTGCTCAACGTCACGGCCGACCACCTGGGCCTCAAGGGCATCGAGACCCTCGAGGATCTGGTCAAGGTCAAGTCGGTGGTGACCGAGTCGGTCGGACGGCGCGGGGTGAGCGTGCTCAACGCCGATGATCCCATGACCCTGCGCCTGGCGCGCCATGCGGGTGGGCGCGTGGCCTACTTCACGCTGAACGGCGGGACCGACCTGTCGCCGATGCTGCAGAAGCACGTCGCCGAGGGCGGGCTGCTGGCCGCGCGGGAGCCATCGGTACGGGGCGGCGAGCTGGTGCTCTATGATGGCGAGCGACGCACGGTGGTGATGAGCGCCGACGAAATCCCCGCCACCCTTTCGGGGCTCGCGACCTTCAATATCGCTAATGCGCTGGCGGCCTTGCTGGCGGGCCACGCCCAGGGCGTGCCTGCCGAAACCATGGCCAGGGCGCTACGCGGCTTCCGCTCCGGCTTCGAGGACAATCCCGGGCGGCTGAACCTGCACGAGACGCACGGCTTCAAGGTCATCGTCGACTACGCCCACAATCCGGCGGCCCTGCGGGCGATCGGCGACCTGATCGAAGGCCTGCGTCCCCGCATTGGCAAGGCGATCGGCGTCGTCAGCATTCCAGGCGATCGCCGCGACGGGGACATCCGCGAGATGGGCGAGATCGCGGCCGGCCTTTTCGACGACCTGGTCTTCCGCGAGCGGCCCGACGGTCGGGGGCGGACACCGGGTTCGGTCGTGGCCCTGCTCAGCGAAGGCGCATTGTCGACGGGCTTCCCGCCCGGACGCCTGCACCGGATTTTGAGCGAACCTGACGCTGTCGACCAGGGGCTGAGGCTGGCGTCGGCCGGTGATCTGGTGATGATCTTCCCGACCTCAGTCGAGAAGGTCTGGCGACAGGTCGAGTCCTACAGGCCGACGGTGTCGCGCGACGGCCAAGCCCAAACGAACCTGGGAGGCGTGGTTGCCTGAGCGGCCGGATTGGGCCGTCATCGTCCACGGCGGCGCCCGCACCATCCCGGAGCCTCTTCGTGAGCGCCACCGCCAGGGCTGCCTCGAAGCGGTGGCGGCCGCCGCGACGTTGCTCGCGGCGGGAAGAAGCGCCGTCGCGGCGGTGGAGTCGGCCGTTCGGGTTCTGGAAGCCGACCCGACCTTCAACGCCGGAAGGGGCTCGGTCCCCAACGCGGCAGGCGAAGTGGAGTGCGACGCGGCGATCATGGACGGCCGGGACCTGGCGGTCGGCGCCGTCGCGGCGGTGCGAACATTGCGCCATCCCATCTCCGTCGCGCGGTTGCTGCTCTATGAGCGTCCCGTCCTGCTGGTGGCGGAAGGCGCGGAGGCCTTCGCGCGGGCCCACGGCGCTGAGATCTGCGATCCAGACCACCTTCGCAACACCGAGACCCAGCACGCTGGATGCGACACCGTCGGCTGCGTCGCGATCGACGCCCGTGGGAACATCGCGGCTGGAACGTCCACCGGCGGCCTCTCCGGCTGCGCGGTCGGCAGGGTGGGGGATTCCCCGTTGCCGGGTTGCGGGCTCTATGCCGACGACGCCGTCGGCGGCGTGTCGCTGTCGGGGGAGGGCGAGAGCCTGATCCGCACGACCCTCGCCGCGCGCCTCATTCAGGCGCTGGAACACGACGCGCCCCAGGCGGCGATCGCCGGCGCGCTCGGCCGGCTGGAACGGGTCGGGGGCGAGGCGGGACTGATCGTCATCGACCGCCATGGCCGTATCGGCTGGGATCATACCAGCGACCACTTCGCCGTGGCCCGCGCCAGCGCCGCGGAGCCGGCGCGCGCTTTCATCCATCGAGACGAAGACAAGGGAAGCGACGCGTGACCAAGACCGCCGGACGACAGGGCCCGTTGATCATCATCGGCGGCCACGAGGACAAGGAGGGCGACAAGACCATTCTCCGCGCGGTGGCTCAGCGGCTCGATGGCGGCCGGCTCGTCGTCGCCACCGTCGCCTCGCGGGCCCCCGAAGGTTATTTCGAGACCTATCAGAAGGCGTTCTCCGACCTGGGTGTCACCGACCTCGTGGAGCTCTATGTCGAGGATCGCGGCATGGCCCATGATGGGCGCGTCCTGGCCTTGCTGGACGGGGCGGCGGGCGTGTTCTTCTCGGGCGGCGATCAACTGCGGATCAGCAGCCAGATCGGCGACACCCCCGTCGAGAAGCGCATCCGCGAGATCTGGGAAGAGGGCGGGGTGCTGGCGGGCACCTCGGCCGGCGCCTCGGTGATGAGCGACACCATGCTGGTCCGGGGCTCCAGCGCCGAGACCCACCGGATCGGCGACCTGCAGATGGCGCCGGGGCTGGGGCTGGTGCGCGACGTCATCATCGACCAGCATTTCGCCGAGCGCGGGCGGCTCGGTCGCCTACTGGGCGCCGTCGCCCACAGCCCGCGCGTGCTGGGCCTGGGCATCGACGAGAACACGGCCATCGTCCTCGAGGGCGAGGATTTCGCGGTCATCGGCGTGGGCGGGGTCTATGTCGTGGACGGGCAGGACGTGACCCGCTCGAACGTGGCCGAGGCCAAGCCGGAGCGGGCGCTGTCGATCATGGACGTGCGGCTCCATCTGCTAGCCGACGGCGATCGGTTCAACCTGACATCCCGTCGGCCCCTCGGTGGTCCGAGTTGTGACTAGTCACACCGGAGCCTTGACCAGACGCAGGTAGCCGCCATCGAATTCGGCCAGCGCGACCAGCCCATCCCAATCGAGGATCTCGACCTCCTGGTCGCGCCAGGTGATCAGTCGTTGCTCCCGAAGGATCTGTATCGTGCGGTTCGTGTGGACCGTGGAAAAGCCCAAGGTCTCTCCCAATTGCGATTGGGTGAGCGGCAGGTCCATGCGCCGGCGCCGGGTCAGTTCCACCGCTTCCAGGCGCAGATAGAGTTCGCACAGGAGGCGCGCCAGACGCGCCGGCCCGTCCTGTCGGCCCAGCGCAAGCAACCACTGCCGGTGGATCGCCGAGTCCACGACGGTCTCCAGCCAGAACAGACGGGCGAGGTGAGGGTAGGCCTCGGTCAGCGCCAGGATTTCGTGATGCGGGACCTCGAAGACCCGGCAGTCGGAAAAGGCCAGTACGCCGTGGTCCAGTTGCTTCATCACGAAGCCATGCAGGTCGATGAAGTCGCCGGGCACGCTGATCTCGGTGAACTGGCGCGGACCGTCGTGCAGGGTCAGGTAGCGTCCGGCCATGCCCGAGACCAGGAGCGAGCTATGGTCGACCTTGGCGCGCATCTCGATGATGTCGCGCCCCCGATCGACGTCGCGAACGCGGCCCCGCAGCCCCCGCAGGGCGGCTTGTTCGGCGGGCGAGAGATCGTCGCGGCGCGTCAGCTTGCGGACCAGGAACTCGATCATCAGCGCTCGGCGCCGGTGTCGCCGCCCCGGCCTGGCGGCAGGTTGGGCGTCGGTTCGGGGCCGCCCACCGCGCCCTCGGCGGGCGGGCAATGATCGGGGCGAGGCTTGTCGGTCTCGCGTTCCCGGGCGTCTTCGTTCGAGGCGGTGTCGGTCATGCCGTTGATCCTTCCAGGCGACATGAAAACGGCGCGTGTGCGGCGGCGTTCCTGACGCCCTTCTTCGGCGGAACCGACCGCGCCGGGCCTCGTTGGTCAAAGGCCCCGACCGGGCTTTTCCTCAACCGCGAGCGAGGTGGCCGATGGGCCTTTTCTCCAAGATCATGGACAAGATTTTTCACGGCCATTCGGCGGCCCCGGCCAACCCTCCGACCGGCGCGGCTCCGCGCCCGACGCCGCCCGCCGCCGCGGCCCAGCCCGCCCCTGCCCCTGCCCCTGCCCCGGCGGCGCCCGCCGCGTCGGTCGATGTCGACGCCGTGCTGACCTCGATGGCCGCGACGGAGGGCGGCGGCGGCAACTGGCGCACCTCGATCGTCGACCTTCTGAAGCTGCTCAAGCTCGACTCCAGCCTCGACGCCCGCAAGGAACTGGCTCAGGAGTTGAACGTCCACGCCGGCGAGCACGGCAGCGCCGAACAGAACATCGCCCTGCACAAGGCGGTGATGCGCAAGCTGGCCGAGAACGGCGGCAAGGTTCCCGACAGCCTCTATGCCTGAGACCGCGACAGCGCCCGAGGCCGCTCTTGAAACCGTGCCGTCGGCGGAGACCGACCCCTTGGTTGGGCTTCTTAGGAAGCTGGAGTTGGAAGCCTACGATTTCGTCACGCCGACGCCATCGACGATCCGTCGCTGGCTGGCGCGCGAAGCGCCCGAACGGCCCAGTCTGAGGGACGTCTTCGGCTGGGGCTTTCCCTTTTCGCCGGAGACGATCGACTCCAGCGTCCTTTTGGCGCTGGAGGCCGCCGGGGCGCTGGAGCGGTCGGGAGCGTCGGCCCGCAGCAGTCTGCGGGCGGCGCGCGTGCAGGGACGGCTCTTCCTGCATTCGGCCTTTCCCGGGGCGGGCGAGGAGGCCGTCTTCGTCGGTCCCGACAGCTACCGGTTCGCCGACTTCATTCGGCGCGAGATCGGCAAGGCGCCCGTGCGCAGCATACTCGACGTCGGCGTGGGTGCAGGCGTCGGCGCCATCCTGGCTCAGGGTTGGAGCGGAGCGGCGACGGTGTCGGCCAGCGATCTCAACCCCGCCGCCCTGCGCCTGGCCCGCGCCAATGCGGACCATGCCGGTGTTCCGCTGGATGCGCGGCAGGCCGACGGTCTAGCCGGTGCGCCGAGGGGTCTCGACCTGATCGTTTCCAACCCGCCCTATGTCGCCGGCGTCTCGGGCCGGACCTACAAGGACGGCGGCGGCGACCTCGGCGAAGGGTTGGCGCTGACCTGGGCGAAGGACGCCCTGACCCGTCTCGCGCCGGGCGGGCGGCTGCTGCTCTACAC
>JAGIBE010000255.1 GCA_017744495.1 Caulobacter sp.
GATAGTTCGGCGCGGTCATCTTCAGCCGGCTGGGCAGGTTGACCCACAGCTGCAGGATCTCCATCGGCCCGCCGGCGCGCTTGAAGCTCTCCGGCGACAGCTCGGCGTGGACCAGGCCGCTGCCGGCGGTCATCCACTGCACGCCGCCGGGGCCGATGATGCTTTCATGCCCGCCGCTGTCGAGATGCGAGAGCTCACCGTCCAGGACGAAGGTCACGGTCTCGAAGCCGCGATGCGGATGCGGCCCGAACGGCAGGCCGCGGTTGTTCGGCGAATAGACCTGCGGGCCGTGGTGGTTGAGGAACAGGAACGGGTCCAGCTGCGGGATGGCCGGGCCAGGCAGCGGCCGCCGGGTGACGAGGTCGCCGATGTCGTCGCGATGGGCGGGGTGCAGGCGCTTGAGGGTTCTGGGGGTCATTTCGTTTCCGTTCACGCCACGCCGGCCGCGCTGAGCACCGCCGCCTGCCGCTTGGCCAGGCTCTCTTCCGAGAAGCCCTCCAGCGACTTGTCGAACAGCGCCTTCCAGTTATGCCGCGCGCCCAGGTGCAGGAAGGCCGCGCCCAGGCCGATGGCGGCGCGGTCCATGAACACGAACTCGCGCGGGATCAGCACCGGCCCCTTCTCCTTCAGGGCCTGGCGCACCTTGAAGGCCTCGCGGCGGCCGTACTCCCCCGGCGGGGTGTCGTCGGCGACGCTGCGCACGCGGTCGTCCAGCAGCGGGCCGTAGATGAAGCGGGCCCAGACGTTCAGCACGTCAACCAGGTCGTCGGTCAGATTGGCGAAGCCCCAGCTGCGATAGGCCTCGACCTGCTCGACCCGGTCATCGTTGGACAGCGCCCGATAGAGCCGCACCACCCCACCCACGAACTTGGGCGGGAAGATGCGGATGCAGCCGAAGTCCAGCAGGTTCAGGTGCGCCGCCCCCTCCCCGCCGAAGGTGTAATTGCCCAGGTGCGGATCGCCATGGATGATCCCCAGGTGGGTCATCGGGCTCCACCAGGCCTCGAACAGGAGGGCGGCGATGCGGTCGCGGATCTCCTGCGGGGCGTCCTTGAAGGCCAGCAGGCCCCGGCCCTCCAGCCAGGTCATGCTCAGCAGGCGCTTGGTCGACAGCGACGGAACCGGCTCGGGGACCAGGATATCGTCGCGGCCGGTGAAGAAGCCGCCATAGACGGCCATCAGCTTGGCCTCGCGCTCGTAGTCCAGTTCCTCGCGCAGCCGGTCGCCGATCTCGACGATCATCTCGCTGGGGTCGATCGAGCCGTCCATGCGCTTGAAGAGACCGATCAGGGCGTGCAGCTGGCCAAGGTCGCTTTCGACCGCGCTTTGCATGTCCGGATATTGCAGCTTCACCGCCAGGGCGCGGCCGTCGGGGCCGACGGCGCGGTGCACCTGGCCCAGCGAAGCGGCGGCCGCCGCCTCGTGCTCGAAGCTCTGGAACTTGGACTGCCAGTCCGGCCCCAGCTCGGCGGCCATCCGCCGACGGACGAACGGCCAGCCCATGGCCGGGGCGTTGGTCTGCAGTTCGGCCAGCTCGGACGCGAACTCGGGCGGCAGCAGGTCTGGCACCGTGGCGAACATCTGGGCCGCCTTCATCAGCGGCCCCTTCAGCCCGCCCAGGGCCGCCTTCAGGGCTTTGGCGTTGCGGGCGTTGGCGTCGTCGCCGCCGAACACGCGGTTGGCGCCGTACGAGACCGCCGCGCCTGACAACCCCGCCCCGACCTTGGCGAAGCGCGACACGCGGCCGGCCAGGCGGTTGCGTTCGGGATCACGCGGATCGTCGGCCATCAGCCGAACTGCCGGGAGTCGTAGAAGAACCGCTCACGGACGATCTGGTCGCCCTCCCACACCTGGTGGGTCAGCTCCTCGAACCGCAGGGTCTTGCCTTCCTTGTTGGTCATCAGGAAGACCCACTGGATCACCACGTTGTCGCCGTCGTGCAGCACCATGACCGCCGGCTGGGTGTCCATCTTCGACAGCCGCGCCAGGGCCGCCGTCTCATGCGCCACCAGGATGTCGCGCCCCACGCGGGGCTCGGCGTTGTTCTCCTGCATCGAGGCGTTCGGGGCGTAGAAGCGCTCGATCGCCTCCACGTGATCGTTGCGCTCGACGGTGGCGATGAAGTCGGCCAGACGGTCGTTGGTGGGCATTCCAGCTCCGATCAGACGAGGGCCTCGAACTCGTCGACCAGGCGTTCCAGCTGGGCGCAGCCCGCCGCCCAGAACGCCTTCTCGCGCGGGTTCAGCCCGAACGGCTTGAGCGCCTCGACATAGGTGCGGGTTCCCCCCGCCGCCAGCAGGTCCTCGTAGAGCGGCGCGAAGGTTTCCGGGTCCTCGCGGCGCTTCTCCATCAGGCCTCGCACCAAGAGGTCGCCGAACGCATAGGCGTAGACGTAGAACGGCGCGTGCACGAAGTGGCTGACATAGGCCCAGTAGTGCTCGTAGCCCTCGTTCAGCACCACGGCGGGGCCCAGGCTCTCGCCCATCACGTCCAGCCACAGCTTGCCGATCTGGTCGGCCGACAGCTCGCCGTCCTTGCGGGCCTCGTGGAAGCGGCGCTCGAAGCGGTGGAAGGCGATCTGGCGCACCACCGTGTTGAGTCCGTCCTCGATCTTGCCCGCCAGCAGACCCACCCGGTCCTTCGGCGTAGCCTCGGCCAGCAGGCGGTCGAACACCAGGCCCTCGCCGAAGATCGAGGCTGTCTCGGCCAGGGTCAGGGGCGTATCGGCCAGCAGGGTGCCCAGCGGCGCGCACAGGGTCTGGTGCACGGCGTGGCCCAGCTCGTGGGCCAGGGTCAGCACGTCGCGCCGCTCGCCCATGTAGTTCATGAACACATAGGGGTGCCGCTCGGCGGTGACGGGGTGCGAATAGGCCCCCGACTGCTTGCCGGCGCGCGGCCGGGCGTCGATCCACGGCTGATCGAAGAACGTCCGGGCGGTGTCGGCGAACTTCGGGGCAAGGGCCTGGAAGCTGTCCAGCACAATGCCCTGCGCCTCGGTCCAGTCATAACTTCTGGGCGCGGCGGCGGTCAGCGGCGCGTTGCGATCCCAGTAGTCCAGGGTCTTGCGGCCCATGACCTTGGCCTTGAGTGCATAGTAGCGGTGCGACAGGCGCGGATAGGCCTCGACCACCGCCTGCTCCAGAGCGTCCACCGCGTCGGCGTCCACCTCATTGGCCAGGTGGCGTGACTGGGCGGGGCTGTCGAACCGCCGCCAGCGGTCCTCGACCTGCTTCTCGAACGCCAGGGTGTTCATGACCAGACCTTGGGTCGAGGCGCGCGCCTCCAGCGCCTTGGCCAGGCCGTCGGCGGCGGCCTTGCGGCGCTTGCCGTCGGGGTCGGACAGGCGGTTCAGGGCCTCGGGCAGGGTCAGGCTTTCCTTGCCGACGCTGGCGGTCAGCTTGGCAAGGGTCTCGTCATAGAGCCTCACCCAGTTGGCCACGGCGGGGCCGCGGTCGACGATGTAGCGCTCCAGGTCGGGCGACAGCTCGTGCGGACGCGACAGACGCAGACGCCGCAGCCAGGGACGCCAGCGCTGGGCGGCCGGATGGGCCTTCAGGGCCGCCTCCAGCTCATGGTCCTCCAGTTGGTTCAGCTCCAGCGAGAAGAACAGGCTCTCCGAGGCGATCTGCGACGAGCGGGCGCGAAGGTCGGCCTCGAACTTGGCCCAGGCCGGGTCGTCGCGGGCGGTCGAGGCGGCCAGGCCCGCATAGGCGCCCACGCCCCACAGGCCGTTGGTGGCCTGCTCGTAGAGGCGCACGCCGCGATCCAGCAGCACGCCCAGCCGCTCGGGCTCACCCCGGGCCTGGAGGAACAGACCCTCCAGACTGGCCAATTCGTCATTGGCGGCCTTGGCGGCGGCCAGGTCGGTCTCGATTTTCGGATCCTCGCGGCCGGCATAGAGGTCGGCGAGATTCCACTCGGGCAGGGCGTCGGTCTTGAAGGGCGCGTTCATGGCGACGGATATGAGCCCGTCGAGGGACGCGTGCAATCGTGACTGTTGCTTTCCCTCACCGCCCTCGCCGCTCGGTCTGGTCCATCAGCCAGGCGAACAGCGTCACCAGCAGATAGGCCGACAGCGAAGCGATCACCATCTGCGGCACGCCGCCGGTCGGCGGGGCCACGATGCTGACCAGTTGCAGGGCGACCAGGAGCACGAGGAACAGCGGTGTGCTCCAGCCGCTGTGGCCCTGCAGGCCCCGTCGCCAGCCCCAGGCGGTCGCGGCGATGGCCAGCAGCCCCATCTCCAGCGCCTGCTCGGGCACGGCGTAGTTCCACCAGCCCAGCCCCACCTTGGGACCGTCGATCCAGAGGGCCAGGTCGGGCCGATGGACCAGGAAATCCAACCCCCAGTGCGACAGCACCACCAGCCCCACGGCGGTTGACGCAGCGCGTGGCAGTTTCAGCAGGAAGAGGGCCCCCAACCCCGCCGACAGCGCCCACAGCACGACGGCCGGCAGGCTATGGGTGTAGGGCATGTACGACAGCACCAGCGTGCTGCCGGCCAGATGCCGGTCCAGGCTCATCCGCTCGACCCCGGTCAGGACCAGCACCGCCCACGCCACGTCCACCACCTGGGCGCCCAGCACATAGGTCCAGAGCGGCGCCTTGGGCTGGGCGGCCTTGGCGGCCAGCGCCGCCGCGTAATGCCCGACGAACATCCATCCCTCCACGCCGTATTCCGGGAGGCTAGGTCGGATCGCGATGAGTGACCAGTCGCCGCATTACGGCGAATTAAAGGGCGCTCGCGCGACTCACCTCTTAGGATACCGCCGGTCGATGAGGGGTCGTCGACGAGGGCTGACACCGATGTTCAAGATCACCGCTTCCGCCGTGCTGGCCGCCAGCCTGGTCGCCGCGCCGGCGGCCATGGCGGCTGACAAGCCCCAGCAGATGGGCTGGCTGGCCCAGACCATCCGCAGCGTGGTGGTCTTCCACGGCTGCACCCAACGCCTGAAGGAAAAGTTCAATATCGGCCCGTTGAACGACATCGACGTGACTAACATGGACGCCGAGGGCGACTCGCCGCCGTCGGGGGCCATGGACGTCAAGTTCGAGGCGACCACCACTGAGAAGAAGACGGGCCGCAAAAGCCACTTCATCGGCGTCTGCCATATCGACGCCGAGGGCGGGACCCGCATCGACGCTCACCTGGTTGGCCAGAGCGGCGGGCCGATCCGCCGCGTACCCCCGGGCAAGATCACGGGCTGACGCGTCCGATCGTCACGCCTCGTTAAGGGCGACCGTTAACGCCTGACTCACGTCTCCGAAACCCGGTCTTTACCCGGCGCCTGTATCACTCTGAACCAACAAGAGCCCTGTCCCATGTCGGACGCGGCCGGTTCTGATGGGTGTCTGCAATGACCAAGACGGTTCTCGTCGTCGACGACGATCCGACTCAACGACGGCTGATCCAGGCCGTCCTGGAGCGCGAAAGCTTCTCGGTCTCGCACGCCGAGAACGGCGACGCGGCCATGGCGCATCTGGCCAGCGGCGCGCCTGTCGACGTAGTCCTGCTGGACCTGGTCATGCCGGGCCTGTCGGGCCAGGACACCCTGAAGGAAATGCGCGCGCGCGGCTATGCGCAGCCCGTGATCGTGCTGACCGCCTCGGGCGGCGTCGACACCGTGGTCAAGGCCATGCAGGCCGGCGCCACCGACTTCTTCATCAAGCCGGCCTCGCCCGAGCGCATCACGGTCTCGATCCGCAACGCCCTGTCGATGGGCGAGCTGAAGGGCGAGGTCGAGCGCCTGACCAAACGCGCCGGCAATCGCACCACCTTCGCCGACCTGATCGGGACCTCGCCCGCCATGACCCTGGTCAAGCGCATGGGCGAGCGCGCGGCCAAGTCGTCCATCCCCATCCTGATCACCGGCGAGAGCGGGGTCGGCAAGGAGCTGATCGCCCGCGCCGTGCACGGCGGGTCTGACCGCGCCGGCAAGCCGTTCGTGGCGGTGAACTGCGGCGCCATCCCGGAGAACCTCGTGGAGTCGATCCTGTTCGGCCACGAGAAGGGCTCGTTCACCGGCGCCACCGACAAGCACCTGGGCAAGTTTAAGGAGGCCGACGGCGGCACCCTGTTCCTGGACGAGGTGGGCGAGCTGCCGCTGGACATGCAGGTCAAGCTGCTGCGGGCCCTGCAGGAAGGCGAGATCGACCCGATCGGCTCCAAACGCTCGCAGAAGGTGGACGTGCGCATCGTCTCGGCCACCAACCGCGACGTCGGCCAGGCCGTGCAGCAGGGCCGGTTCCGCGAGGATCTCTATTACCGTCTGAACGTCTTTCCGATCGAGGCCCCGTCCCTGCGCGAACGCCGCGAGGACATCCCGGCCCTGGTCGAGGCCTTCATCCGCCGCTTCAACGTCGAAGAGGGCAAGCGGGTGGTCGGCGCCGCGCCGGAGACCCTGCGGATTCTCAGCGGCTTCGACTGGCCCGGCAACGTGCGCCAGCTGGAGAACGCGGTCTATCGCGCCATCATCCTGGCCGACGCGCCTTATCTGCAGCCCTACGACTTTCCGGCCATCTCCGGCGTCATGGCCCCGCCCCCCGAAGTGGCGCCGCCGGCGTCGGTTCCGCAACCGGATCTGTCGGCCGCGCTGCAGGCCGCCCACGCCGCCATGGCCCGCGCCCCGGCGCCGGACGCGCCCGTGCGCATCCTTGACGACCGCGGCCACCTGCGGACCCTGGAAGAGATCGAACGGGACCTGATCCAGCACGCAATCGAGGTCTATGCCGGCCACATGTCGGAAGTCGCCCGCCGCCTGGGCATCGGCCGCTCGACCCTCTATCGCAAGGTCCGCGAACAGGGCATCGACGTGGACTTCAAGGAAGCGTCGTAAGGCGGCTCAGGCGCTGATCGCCAGCGACGGCGAGGCTTCGGCCTCGACCTCCTCCGGCTCGTCGGCGCGGACCCAGCCGGCCTGGGTCTGGCGAGCCAGCCCCGCCTGCTCCAGGGCCTGAAGCTCCAGCATCACCGCCGCCAGCGGGATGGCCCGACCCCAGCGTCGGGTCAGCTTGCGCGAGATTTCGGACGCCGCGACCGCCGCGTCGCCGCTGCCCAGCACCAGCAGGATCATCTCGCGGGGCGAGCGCGGCTTGCGCCCACGTCGGGGGCCGGCGGCGAAGCTGGCGGGTTCGCCCTCAAGCGCGCCGTGGCCGTGGACGCCATCCGCCAGGCCGCCGCGTTCGATGGCGCCCAGGGCCAGGCTCAGGGCCCGCAGCTCGTCCTCGAACGGGGCTTGGGCGCGGCGCTGCGCCTCCAGCATGCGCGCCTCCAGATCGGCCTTCCGCCGCAGGAGGTAGTCATAGATCGTGGTCGCCATCTTCGGGCTGCCCAGAAAGGCGTGAGACTCCCCACCGCGGTCACGCTGTCGCGGCGTCGGTCGCAGCCATTTTCTACGGCGCGGACAGACGACAAAAGCAATTAAAAGCAATACTTTACGCGAGCCCCAAATGTCTGCTCGTTTCGTTACCGAAAACCTAACGGCGCTCAGCGGACTGGCGTCTTTGGTGAGAAACGGGGACCATTTTCGACCATTTCAGGCCTTCGCCCGGCGCGGCCTCAGGGATTCACCCTAGGCCGAAACTTGGCCGTAGCGGTTCATTCGTCGTCCGGTTCTGTCGTCGAGAACTCGGGCTCACGCCCTCGTCGCATCGAGTCGCGACGGCCGAAGCCCTTGCCGCGCGACATGGGCTTGCGCTCGCGCTCTTTGCGCTTGCCTTGGGCCTTCGCGGCGATTTCCTTGAGCTTGATGGTCTGGTTGCCCGATATGGCCTGCCCCGCCCCGCCCTTTTCGGGATCGGCGAAGGCCCGGCCATAGGTCTCGATGCGCTGAGCCACCGAACCCAGGAACTCGTTCTCCCACTCCGAAAGCTCGATCCCGGCCTTGTCGGCCGTGCGCTTGGCGCGCTTGAGGGCGTTCAAGGCCGCCTTGCGCGCTTGAGCTCGGGGATCGGGCGGCTTCTTGGCGCGCATGCGGGGAGACTAGCGGGCGTCCTGGGCGGGACGCACGCGGAAAAATCACCATCTCACCCTCTCCCATGGGAAGAGGATATCGACCCTCAAATCTCGCCGATGGCCGACAGGTACAGGTCCAGGATCGCGTCCTCTTCCTGGCGCTTGGCGCGGTCCATCTTGCGCAGGCGGACCACCTTCTTGAGCACCTTGACGTCGAAGCCGTTGCCCTTGGCCTCGGCGTAGACTTCCTTGATCTGCTCCATGATCTCGGTCTTCTCGACCTCCAGGCGCTCGACCCGGTCGACGATGCTCTTCAGCTGGCCTTGGGCGGTGGAGTTCAGCACATCGGCGTGCGGGGTGGCGTCGTCAGCCATGGAAGTGTCTCGCGAAAGGGCGGGAAATGAGAGGCGCGGAACCTAGTGCGAACGCGTCCGGAACGGAAGGCCGATTCAGCGCCCTTCCACACGTCCACGCGAGACCTCGGCCAAGGCCGCCAGATCGGGCGTCTCGCCCTCGCCCGACAGCAGGGTCTCCAGCCCGCCCTCGACCAGGTCGGCCAGCGGCAGGGCCAGGCCCTTCTCGTCGCCGGCGGCCTGGGCCAGGCGAACGTCTTTCAGGGCCAAGTCTGCAGCGAAGCCGGGCGGGTGGTAACGGCCCTCGGCGATCATCCCGCCGTAGATCTTGTAGATCGGCGAGGCGAAGATCGTGCTGGTCAGCACGTCCAGAAGGTCGGCGGCCGGTACGCCGTGGGCCGCGCCCAGGGCCGTGGCCTCGCCCATGGCCTCGACGGCCGAGACGATCATCAGGTTGCCGGCGATCTTGACGGCGTTGGCGCGGACGGGGTCCTCACCCATCGGCCAGACCTTGGCGGCCAGGGTCTCCAGCGCGGGCGTCGCGGCGGTCACCGCCTCGGGCGCGCCGGCCGCGAGCACGTTCAGTCCGCCCGCCCGCGCCACCGGCGGCCGCCCGAACACCGGCGCGGCCACATAGCCCAGGCCGAGCTCCGCGTGACGATCGGCCAGCTCGCGCGCGAAGGCGGTGGAAATGGTGGCCAGGTTCACGTGCACCAGGCCCGGCCGGGCGCTGGGCAGGGCGTCCAGCAAGGCGTCGCGGATCGCTTGGTCGTGGGCCAGGATCGACAGCACCAGGTCGCCCTGCAGTGCGTCCTCGACCTTGCCGGCCGCGACCGCGCCCTGGGCGGCCAGCTCGGTGGCCGGACCGGGCGAGCGGTTCCACACCGTCACGACGTGGCCCTTCTCCAGCAGGTTCTCGACCATGGCCTTGCCCATGGCCCCGAGGCCGATGAATCCGATGTTCATGGACAAGCTCCGACTGATCCTTCTCCCCTTGCGGGAGAAGGTGGCGCGTAGCGCCGGATAAGGGGTCGCGCGCACGTTCGACGTTAGCGCAGCCGTTCAACTGGTCGCGGCGGCTCCGATCTTCAACCCCTCATCCGACCTCCTTCGGAGGCCACCTTCTCCCGCAAGGGGAGAAGGATTTCAGAGAAGGATCACAGAAGCCCGTGCCGCTCGATCGTCGGTCGCAGAGCCGCCGGATCGACGAAGTGGTGGGTGTGGAAGCCCAGGTCCGCCGCCGCGGCGATGTTGGCGGCGCTGTCGTCGACGAACAGCAGGTCGGACGGCTCCAGCCCGGTTCGCTCGAGGACGATCTCGAAGATGCGCGGCTCTGGCTTCATCACCCGCTCGTGGCCCGAGACCACGGTGTCGCGGAAATGGCGGAAGGCGGGGCTCATGGCCCGCACGCCATCCCAGGTCTCGTGAGACATGTTAGTCAGGCCGAACTGCGGGACGCCCCGCGCGGCGAGGTCCTCGATGACGGATTCGGTCTCCGGGATCGCGCCCGAGAACATCTCGTCCCAGCGGTCCCACCAAGCGGCCAGGTGCTCGGCGTGATGGGGATATTCGGCGCTACGGGCGGCGATGTTGTCGGCGAAGGTCACGCCGCGATCGGTGGCCGCGTGCCATTCCAGGGTCCCGACATGCGAAAGGAACCGGTCGAGATCGGCCGGTTCCTTGAAGATCTTCGCGTAGAGCGTGCGCGGATCCCAGCGCACGATGACGTTGCCGACATCCCAGAGCAGCGCCCTGGGAGGCCGCGCGGGCGTCATCAGCCTTGCTTGGCTTTGAAGCGCGGGTCGGTCTTGTTGATGATGTAGATCACGCCCTTGCGGCGGACCATCTTGCAGTCGCGGTGACGCGACTTCAGCGACTTCAGCGAGCTACGAACCTTCATGACCGTCTCTATGTACTCGGCGGAGAGGTTCGCGACCGCCATGAAGGCGAAAGGAACATCCGGGATGTTTCGGAGGGCGTGCGTATAAGCAGGACAACCGCCGGAGTCAATGCGCGCCTTGGTCCAACGACACAGCGATGCGCGATCAAATCTTGGGGAGAGACGCCATGACGACCACCGGGGTCCAGGGAACCCAGGGCTACGCCGAGGAGGCCGAGGCTTTCATTGCCCGCGCCGACGGCGTCGCGTTCGCCGAAAAGCATGCGATCACGCTGCACCTGACGCCCGTCGCGCCGGCGCGCGTGTTGGACATCGGCGCGGGCGGCGGCCACGATGCGGCGGCGTTCGCGGCCATGGGTCACCGCGTTGTCGCCGTCGAGCCGACCCCGGCCATGCTGGCCGGCGCGATCGCCCGCCACGACAATCCGGCCATCTCCTGGCTCGACGACAGCCTGCCGGATCTGGCCGTGGTGTCCGCGCGGGGCGAGGTGTTCGACCTGATCCTGCTGTCGGCGGTCTGGATGCATCTGGACGCCGTCGAGCGCCGGCGCGCCATGCCCCGAATCGCGGCCCTTTTGGCCGAGGGCGGCGTCATGATCCTGTCGCTGCGCCACGGGCCGGTCCCGCCCGGACGCCGGATGTTCGAGGTGTTCGCCGATGAAACCATCGCCCTCGCCGAGGCCGAAGGCCTGCGGACCGTTCTGCATGAACACCGGGGCTCGATTCAGGAACAGAACCGCCGGGCGGGCGTGACCTGGACGATCCTGGCGTTCAGCAGGGATTGCGGACGTCATCCGCTCGGCCCCGCCGCGACGCCCTAGGCGCTTCGATCAAATCCGATCCCCGGCTTCGGCGGACCACCATAGGCGTTGCTGACCTTGTCGCTTGGGATGCAACCCAGCCAGATCAGCAGCCCGCCGATGATCAGCGCCGCCACGCCGCCAACGGCGTAGATCCCATCCTCGTCATGAAGCAGCAGGGCCGCGAGTATTATGGCCACGATCTCGGCGATGAAGACGCCGCCCGCGATCCAGCCCGAACGTCCGATGTCGTGCAATCGGGGCACGCACACAATGATGAGCAAGATTTCGCTGACCTTCACCGGCTGATGGAAGACCAGCGCTGTGATCGCGATCAGCGTGGCGACAACACCCAGCGACAGCCAGTAGGTCGCCCGGTTCGTGCGCCCCCGCAGAAATCCCATTCGCGTCCCCAAGACCGAAAGCTTCACTTTAGAGCGATAAAAGCGGAACTTAACCGCTCTGTCGCCCTTGTGATTGCAGCCCCGTTACGAAGCCCGGTAGCCTGCCCTCATGGATAGACGCGTTTTCCTCGTTCTGCTGCTGGCCGGTTGCGCCGACACCTCGGCCAACGCGCCGCTCGCCCCGTCGGTCACCCCGCCCAAGCCGCCGGCCGTACCGCCGCCCGCCCCCGCCGCGCCGTCGGCCGATCCGGGGGCCTCGGGCCAATCGGTCGGCTTCGACACCTGGCTGGCCGCCTTCAAGCAGAAGGCCCTGGCCGCCGGCCTGACCCAGCAGCTGCTGGACCGCGAGCTGGACGGCGTGACGCCCGATCCCAAGGTCATCTCGCTGGACGGCCGCCAGCCGGAGTTCTCCAAGCCGGTCGGCGACTACATCAAGGGGGTGGTCGGCGACGACCGCATCGCCGTGGGTCGCGACAAGCGCCAAACCCTGGCCTTCCTCCCGGACATCGAGCAACGCTACGGCGTGCCGCGCGATATCCTGCTGGCCGTCTGGGCCATGGAGTCGGCGTTCGGCAAGATCCAGGGCAATTTCGACGTGGTGCGCTCGATGGCCAGCCTGGCCGCCGACGGCCGCCGTCGCAACTGGGCCGAGGGCGAGCTGATCGCCGCCCTGAAGATCATCGCCTCGGGCGAGGTCACCCGCGCCCAGCTGCGCGGCTCGTGGGCCGGGGCCATGGGCCAGACCCAGTTCCTGCCGTCCAACTACCTGTCCACCGCCGTCGACAACGACGGCGACGGGCGGCGCGACATCTGGGGCAGCGACAGCGACAGCCTGGCCTCGGCCGCCAACCTGCTGAAGAAGGGCGGCTGGAAGCCCGGCGTCGGCTGGGCCAAGGAAGTGATCCTGCCCGCCGGCTTCGACTACGGCTTGGCCGAGGGCCCGCGCGAAATCCCGGCCTGGTGGGAAGCCAAGGGCGTCAAGCGCGCCGACGGCCTGCCCTGGACCGCCGCCGACGCCGCCTCGCCGGCCGGGCTGATCCTGCCCGCCGGGTGGTCGGGTCCGGCCTTCCTGGTGCTGCCCAACCATTTCGCGATCCGCACCTACAACAACTCCACGTCCTACGCCCTGGGCATCGGCCTGCTGGCCGACCGCTTCGCCGGCGGCGGGCCGCTGGTCGCCGCCTGGCCGGTCGAGACGCCGCTGAACCTGGCCGACCGCATGGCCGCCCAGATCGCCCTCGGCCGCCTGGGTTTCGATCCGGGCCCGGCCGACGGGGTGATCGGCGCAGGCACCCGCAAGGCCCTGCGCGCCTGGCAGACCGACCGCAAGCTGCCGGCTGACGGCTATCTATCGTCGGACATGGTGGCGCGGCTGAAGGCCCAGGCCGGGATCAGCTAGAGCGCTTTCGAGCGAAGTGGAAACCGGTTCGCGTGAAGAAAGCGCGCCAAGATAAGAGATCTAGGGCGAGCTTGATTCTATCGGAATCAAACCCGCCCTAGCGTCCTGGGACATTCCCGGGAGGGGATTACCGTTGCGCCGCAAGGACGACTCAGCAATCCGCCCTATGGCCGCTCGGATCGCGCCCGACCACTCTTCGAGGCCTGACGCCACGGAGACCTGGTCATGGGCCTCGCGCCGAACATCCGATCCGCCGCCCGCCGTCTAGCTCCGGCGCTGGGCGCGGGTCTCGTCATCGCCCTAGCGGCCGGCGCCCAGCAGGCGCAGGCGTCCGAGGGCGGGGCCAGCCTCTACCTGCTGGGCACCGGCGGGCCCGGCGCGGCGGTCATGCCGCCGTTGAAGGGCGTCTATTTCGACAACGTGGCTTACTACTACAAAGGCAGCATGAGCGGCGGGAAGCAAATCCCCCTGGGCGGCAGCATCGTGGGCGGGCTGGACGCCGACATCCTGGCCGACTTCGCCACCGTTTTGTGGGTGCCGACAGCCAACCCGGGCGGCGTGACCGTGGCCCTAGGCGCGGCCCTGCCGGTCGGCAATGTCGATGTCGATGTCGACGTGCGCCTGACCGGGCCGCGCGGCGCCCAGATCAGCGGCGCGACCGGCGACTCGGCCACGATCGTCGGCGACCCGATCGCCACCGGGCTGCTGGGCTGGGAAAAGGGGAACATGCACTATCAGGTCTCGACCATGCTCAACGTCCCGATCGGCGACTATCGCAAGGACGAGCTGGCGAACCTGGCCTTCCACCGCTGGGCCTTCGACTCCTCGTTCGCGGCCACCTGGCACGACGCCAAGAGCGGCTGGGACGTCAGCGGCAAGGCGGGCCTCACCTGGAACGGCGAGAACCCCTACACCGACTATATCAGCGGGACCGAGATGCACCTGGAGGCGGCGGTCGAGAAGACCTTCTCGCCCAAATGGTCGGCGGGCCTGCAGGCCTACTACTACAAGCAGGTCAGCGGCGACCACGGCCCGGGCGCCGCCCTGGGTCCGTTCCAGGGCGAGGTCACCGGCGTGGGCGCGACGGCGGCCTACAATTTCAAGATGGGCAAGATGCCGGCCACCCTGCGCGCCAAGGCCCTGACCGAGTTCAACGCCACCAACCGGATGGAAGGCGACTCGTTCTGGCTGGAACTGGCCGTGCCGCTGAGCATGAAGATGCCGACGGGCGCGCCGCACTGATCCCTTAGTGCGGGCCCGTCGCGTCGATCGTGCTGGCGTCCACCACCTGGGCCTCGTCGCGGGCCTCGCGCGGAGCGGTGGCGTCGCCGACGCGGCGCATGATCGGGTCGAGCAGGGCGTAGGCGATCAGCCCGGCCAGGATCGCGACGTTCAGCAGATAGGGCGACGGATGCGCCCACTTGTAGAGCGCCACGCCCAGCACCGGGGCGATGATCACCGAGGCGCCGTTGATGGCGCTGATGGCCCCGGCCACCGCCCCCTGCTCCTCGTGCCCGACCGACAGCGAGGCGCCGGCCGTGAAGCCCGGCCGGGCGAAGCCGTAGCCCAGGCTGCACAGGGCGAAGCCGACGACCAGGGTGTGGTAGTCCGGCGAGAAGGCGACGATCAGGTTGCCCAGACCCGCGCATCCAGCGCCCAGCCACAGCAGCTGGCGCGGGATCAGGCGCAGCATGCGGATCAGGCCCCACTGGGCCAGCAGGCTGGCTACGGCTCCGGCCATCATGGCGATCCCCGCGAAGGCCGCGGCCTTGGCCGGCGAGATGCCCAGCTTGTCGATGACCATGAAGCCCAGGGTCTGCTGGTTCACCGTCTGAGCGCTGGCCAGCAGGAAACCGTACAGGATGAAGGGCATGATCCGCCGGTCGTTCCAGCGCACCCGGGCGCGGGGTTTGTCCTTGTTGGCGCCCACGCGCTCGGGAATCTCCTCGGGTGTCTCGGGCAGGCCTCGGAGCACCAGGATCAGCACCACCCCGGCGATGATCGCGAACGAGAACATCGGGCCCGACAGCGTCAGCAGCGGGAACACCAGGAAGGGCGCGACGGCCGGGCCCAGGATCGTGCCCAGGCCGCTGGCCGAGGCCATGGTGGCCAGGGCGTTGGTGCGGTCGGCGGGCGCGGTCCGGTCGGCGACATAGGCCTGGGCCGCCGGGTTCGAGGCGCTGCCGACCAGGCCGAAGATCGCCCGTGACAGGGCCGCCCCGGCGAACACCGCCAGCGGCGCCATCAGGCCCTTCAGGCCCATCAGGATGAACCCGCCGAAGCCTAGCATCGACACCGCGAAACCGGCCATGCCCAGGATCACCATCGGCTTGCGGCCGCGCTTGTCGGACATCCGCGCCCAGACCGGCGACATCACGCCCCACAGCAGGGCCGACAGCGAGAAGATCGAGCTGATCAGGACGTCGGGGATGCCCACCTGGCGGCCGATGGCCGGCAGCACGGTCTGCAAGGCGGTGTTGCCGGCGGCGCTGGACAGCAGCACCGCGAACAGAATGGCGAAGGCGCGGCCCTTGGCGCGGTCATCGAGGCCCACCTCGGGCCCGGCGTCCGGACTGGCTGCGCTCATGCTTCCCCTCCAAGACGACGCCCGCCCCCTGGCCGGTTGGTCCGGCTCGCGTCGAAACGGCGACGTCAAACATCTGTTAGGCGGGTGCGGCGAAAGGCGCAACAGCGCGCGAAAGCCCCGCTCACCTTGGATTAAGCATTAACGGCGATGATCCCGGCGGAAGTTACCCCGGGGCGCTCTTCGTCATGTTCCAGATCATCGGCATCGTACTGCTGTTCGGCCTCGTGTTCGGCAGCTTCATCATGTCCGGCGGCAAGATGGACGTGATCATCGAAGCCGCGCCGCACGAGCTGATGTGCATCCTCGGCGCGGGTATCGCCTCGTTCCTGATCTCCAACTCCATGACGGTGATCAAGGCCACCGGCGGCGGCTTCGGCAAGATCTTCAAAGGTCCCAAGTGGAAGACCGCCGACTATCGCGACCTGCTCAGCCTGCTGTTCCTGCTGACCAAGACGATGAAATCCAAGGGCGTCATCGCGCTGGAAAGCCACATTGAAAAGCCGCACGAGAGCGGAATCTTCCTGCGCTATCCGAAGATCATCAAGGACCACTTCGCCGTCGACTTCATCTGCGACACCCTGCGGATGATGACCATGAACCTGGAGGATCCCCACCAGGTCGAGGACGCGATGGAGAAGCAGCTCGAGAAGCACCATCACGAGGGCCTCGCCCCCGCCCACGCCCTGCAGAGCCTGGCCGACGCCCTGCCGGCCCTCGGCATCGTCGCCGCCGTGCTGGGCGTCATCAAGACCATGGGCTCGATCACCGAGCCGCCGGCCGTGCTGGGCGCGATGATCGGCGGCGCCCTGGTCGGCACCTTCCTGGGCGTCTTTCTGGCCTACGGCCTGGTCGCCCCGTTCGCCACGCGCCTGACCGCCGTGGTCGACGAGGAGGGCTCGTTCTACAAGATCATCCAGTCGGTCCTGGTCGCCCACCTGCACGGCAACGCCGCCCAGATCAGCGTCGAGATCGGCCGCGGCAATGTCCCCAGCGAGGCGCAACCCAGCTTCCTTGAGCTGGAAGAAGCCCTGCAGGCCATCCCGAACGAGGTCTGATCCTCGATCGATCTAGAGCGATCACGGAGCGATCACGGATCCGTGAACATTTGTCTTGCCCCTGCCATCGAACTGATGTTCTGTGACCTTGTGACGCAGCCCAAACGGGCCGCGGTCGCCAGACAAGCAGTCGCAAGGGAAGTCCCTATGACCACCAAGATTCTCCGCTCGATCCTGATCGCTGGCGTGGCCGTTTCGGCCCTGTCGCTGGCCGCCTGCGGCAAGAAGGCCGAGACCAGCGCCGACGCCTCGTCGAAGGCTGCTCAGGACGCCGCCGCCTCGGCCAGCACGGCCACGGACGCCGCCGCGAACGCCTCCACAGCCGCCGCCGACGCCAACAAGGCCGCCGCCGACGCCGCCGCCGCTCCGGCCGCCGCCGACGCCACGACCGCCGCCGAAGCGCCCGGCACGACCACCACCACGACCACCACCACCGAAAAGAAGACCGAGCCGGCCGCTCACTAAGCACGGGTTCACTTCGAAACGATCGGAAGGGCCGTCCGCGAGGGCGGCCCTTCTTCTTTGGCCCGTCCCGGACCTATAAGCGGCGGATGAGCGACCCGGCCGCCCCCTCTCCCGACTCCCCGCTCGTCTGGCGCGACGACGGCCTGCCCCAGTCGGCCCTGTACGGGGACGTCTATTTCTCCAGCACCGACGGCTTGGCCGAGACCCGCGCGGTCTTCCTGACCGGCTGCGACCTGCCCGCCGCCTGGCGCGGCCGCGACCGTTTCGTGGTCGGCGAGCTCGGCTTCGGCACCGGCCTCAACATCGCCGCCCTGCTGGATCTCTGGCGACGTGAGAAGGCGCCCCCTTCTGAAAATGGCGGCCAGCGCCTGCACATCTTCTCGGTCGAGGCCCATCCGATCACCCGCGACGAGGCGGCCCGGGCCCTAGCCGTCTGGCCCGAGCTGGGCGAGGCGGCCCAGGTGCTGCTCGACCACTGGCCGGGCCGGGCGCGCGGCTTCCACCGCATCGACCTGCCCGGCTTCGACGCCACGTTCGACCTGGCGGTGATGGACGTCGAGGACGCCCTAGCCGGCTGGGACGGCGCGGCCGACGCCTGGTTCCTGGACGGCTTCTCGCCCGCCCTGAACCCGGCCATGTGGCGCGAAGAGATCCTGGCCGCCGTGGCCGCCCGCAGCGCGCCCGGCGCCCGCGCCGCCACCTTCACCGTCGCCGGCGCGGTGCGGCGCGGCCTGGCCGCCGCCGGTTTCCAGGTCGACAAGCGTCCGGGCTTCGGCCGCAAGAAGGAGCGGCTGGAGGCGGTCATGCCCGGTGCGCCGGACGCGCCCGCGCGCCCGCGAACCCTGGCCGTGATCGGCGGCGGGATCGCCGGCGCCGCCATGGCCCGCGCGGCCCGGGCCGAGGGTCTGCAGGTCACGGTCCTCGACGACGGCCGGGCGCCGGCCTCGGGCAATCTCGCCGCCCTGGTCACGCCGGCGCTCGATGCCGGCGGCGGTCCCCGCGCCGCTTTGGCTGCCCAGGCCTTCACCCGCGCCGTCGCCCTCTATGCCGACCTGCCCCAGGCGGTGATCGCCCGCGGCGTGCTGAAACTGGCGGTCGCGCCGCGCGACGGCGAGCGGCACGCCGCTGTCGCCGCCCAGAACCTGTTCGAGCCGGGCGCGATGACCGTGCTCGACGCCGCCGGCGCCGCCGCGCGGTTGGGCGAGCCGGCCGAAGCCGCCCTCGACATGAGCCAGGCCCTGGTCGTCGAGCCGGCCCGGGTGCTGGAAGCCTGGCGAGGGCCGGCGCTCGCGGCTCGCGTGACTCGGCTGGCGCGCGAGGACGGCGTCTGGCGTCTCTATGACGTGGAGAACCGCCTGCTGGCCGAGGCGGACGCCGTGGTCCTGGCCGGCGGCGCGGACCAGGCCGAGCTGTGGCCCGCGGCCCCCATCCGCCCGGTGCGCGGCCAGGCGACCTGGACCGACCGTCCGGCGCCGCCTCCCGCCGCCTTCGGAGCCTATGCGGTCCCGACCCGGGACGGCGTGCTGTTTGGGGCCACCCATGATCGCGGCGTCGTCGAGACCGACGCCCGCGAGGCCGACGATCGCCGCAACCTCGTCGCCCTGGCCAGGGGCCTGCCCGCCCTGGCCGCCCAGCTGGCCGACGCGCCGCTGCGGGGCCGCGCCGCCGTTCGCGCGACCACCGCCGACCATCTTCCTCTGGCCGGCGCGGTTCCCGACGCCCTCGAGGGCCTGTTCGTCCTGGGTGGTCTGGGCGGACGCGGCTTCTGCCTGGCGCCGCTGCTGGCCGAGCATCTGACGGCCCGCATCCTGGCCCTGCCCTCACCCCTGCCGCGCGGCCTGATCGACCTGGTCGAACCCGCACGATTTTCGTCGCGCACTTAACCTAGAGCGGTATAATCGGCCTCGGAACGGGGAAACAGGAGAACGCCATGCAGCGTACGTTCCTCGTCCTGGCCGTTTCGGTGGCCGCTCTGGCCAGTTTCATGACCCCGACGGTCGAGGCCGCATCCAAGAAAACCGAGCCGGCCCAGTGCTTCCGTCCCGCGCGGATGGTCAACTGGATGTCGGACGACGACCGTACTCTCTATGTGAAGCTGAATACCGGCGCGGTGTTCCAGGTGGACCTGGCCAACGACTGCCCCGGACTGACGACCTATCGAACGATGTCGTTCAACCCCGACTTCGGCGAGCAGATCTGCAACGGCCGCGCCGGCAGGGTCATCAGCCGCAGCGGCGCCGGCCCGCTGGCTTGCGAGATCAAGTCGGTCCGCGCCTTGACCAAGGACGAGGCCAAAGCCTTGCCGGACAAGCAGCGCCCCTGAAGGCGCGAACGCTCGCCATGAGAGCCGACGCCCCCAGAATGTCGGCCTGACCGGCCCCCGACGCCCTCTCGGGATCCCGGACGATGACGCTCCCGAACCTCTCGGGGGCGTCTTTCTTTTGGGGAGTCCGCGCTGGCCCCCTCCGTCACGCCGCGTATTCGCGGTGCGCCACCTCCCCCGCTTCGCGAGAGAGGAAAAGAAAAGGGCCCGGCGTCGCCGCCGGGCCCTCAACCTCAGTGCCTGATCGCGATCTTAGAAGTTGATCGAGATCGTGGAACGGCGGTTCAGCGGTTCCTTCACACCGTCGCCGGTGGCGACGGCCGGTTCGCTTTCGCCCTTCCAATCCACCGCCAGGGTGGTGGCTTGGACACCGGCGCCCACCAACGCGTCGGCCACGGCCTTGGCGCGACGCTCGGAGAGCTTGGCGTTGTACTTCGGAGAACCCGAGGTGTCGGTGTGGCCGACCACGGTGATCTTCGTCGCGTTACCGCCCTTGGCGTAGTCAGCCGCTTGCGAGACCACGGTCTGGGCTTCCGGCGTCAGCACGTACTGATCGAACGGGAAGTAGACCACGAACTCCTTGGCCTCGTAGGCCGGCGGCGGAGGCGGCGGGGGCGGGGGCGGCGGCTCCGGCGGAGGCGGAGGCGGCGGGGGCGGAGGCGGCGGGGGCGGCGGAGGCGGCGGCGAGCCGAAGGTGTAGCGGATACCCAGCGTCAGCGAGGTGTCCTTGTACTTGCCTTCGAACGTGCCGACGTCGGTCACCGCGCCGAAGTGGCCCGGACCGCCGACGTTGGTGGTCAGCGACCCCCACTGCAGGTCGTCGGTCGCCAGGTAGCGGCCCGTCAGGTCCAGCGACCAGTTCGGAGCGAAGTCCCAGGCCACGCCGAGGATGCCTTGCCAGGCCAGGGCCTGGTCGACGTCGTCGATGCTGGTGTTCTGGAACTGGGCGCCGCCGGCCGGCACGTTGGACAGCTGGCCGTAGACCTTGTTGTGGACCCAGGCCGTACCGATACCGGCGCCGATGAACGGACGCCAGCTCGAGCCCGGCATGAAGTCATAGATGACGTTGGCCATCAGGGTGGAGGCCTTCAGCTCGCCATCGACGCCGCCGCAGGTGGGAGCGGCGACGGTGCGCTCGACGCCCGGCGTGCAGAGGCCCGAGGGCGTGCCCGTGCCGTGGACGCCGCCGACGTCACCCGGACGATAGCCGTATTCGCCTTCGACCCGCCAATTGGGGGTCAGCTTGTAGCCGATACGGCCGAAGCCCGCCCAATCGTCGTCGGGGGAGAAGCTCCACTCCGAACCCGTCGTGGACGAGGTCGCCTTAACGCCGTCGGGCCAATGGTACCCGACGTCGCCGGCGACGTACCATCCGCTCAACGTCATTTGGGCGGAGGCGCCCGACGCGGCGCAGAGCGCAAGCGTCGCAACACCAGCCAGCAACCCGATTTTCATGATGTGAACCCTCTACGTGAATGTCTCAAGATCCGCACTGGCAGCGATCTCACGACGACAACGCGCCAGGATTGAAATCAGGTGTGGCAGAGGCGCCACATTTGCGCCATTTCGTCGAAAAAGCGACTTAACGGCCTGAAACTCGGAACCCTGGTTCGCTTGGGAATAACGCGATTTCTCGTCAGATCGCCTCAACCGTCGCGACCGCTGGAGCGTAGAACCTCGCGCGTCATGTCGATGAAGGCCCGCAGCTTCGGCGCCTGGGCGGCGCGGCGGGCAAAATAGAGGAACAGGCCAGGCTCCTCGATCGCGGTCTCGGGCAAGAGCCAGTGCAGGCGCCCGCCGCGGATCGCCTCGCGGACCAGCGGCTCGAACACATAGGCCACGCCCACGCCGACCAGGGCCAGGTCACGGGCGTAGAGCGGGTCGGTGACGCGGGCGCTGCCACGCACCCGTACCGCCGTGTCGGCCCCGTCCTCTCGCACTTCCCAGGCATAGTCGCCGCCCGACGAAATCAGGCGGAAGCCGATGCAGTTGTGATCCTGGAGGTCGGCCAGGGTCGCCGGTTCGCCCCGAGCGCGCAGATAGGCTGGCGCGGCGACCATGATCGCTTTGAATGGCGGGGTCAGGCGGACGGCGGTCATGTCCCGGGCGATCATCTCGCCCAGCCGCACGCCCGCGTCCCAGCCGCCGGCCACGATGTCGACCAGGCCATCGTCCGAGGTGATTTCGATCACCAGATCTGGATGCCGCCAGGCCATCTGGGCGATCACCGGCGTCAGGGCGATCTCCAGCGCCACGCGCGGCACGTTCAGGCGCAGCACCCCGGTCACCTTGCCCCGGGCGGCCCGCAGCCGCTCGACGGCGTCGCCCACCTCGGCCAGGGCGGGACCGACCTCGGTGACGAACTGGGCCCCCGCCTCGGTCAGGGCGACGCTGCGGGTGGTGCGGGTCAGCAGCGGCAAGCCCAGCCGGTCCTCGACCGTCTTGACCGCATGGCTGACGGCGGACGGGCTCATGCCCAGCTCGGCCGCCGCCGTCGCGAAACCGCCTCGCCGGGCTACGGCTAATACGACCGGGAAGTGCGCGATCAGGTCTCGATCCATTCATGCACAATATCGAACAGTCTATCCTAATTGAACATATTTATCGCATAGCTGCCCCTCTGCGATCTTCGCTCGGCGTTCGGATTGAACGCGTTCGGAAACGGAAGACCCGCCATGACCACCGCCACCGCCCCCAAAACCTGGTTCATCACCGGCGCCGCCTCGGGTTTCGGCCGCGCCTTCGCCGAGCACGCCCTGTCGCGCGGCGACAACGTCGTGGCCACCGCCCGCTCGGTCGCCAAGCTGGACGCCCTGGTCGCCCTGGACCCCACCCGCGTGCTGGCCGCCAAGCTGGACGTCGACCAGGCGGGCGACGCGGAAGCCGCCGTCGCCTCGGCGGTCGCTCGCTTCGGCCGCCTCGACATCGTGGTCAACAACGCCGGCTACGGGTTGGTCGGAGCGCTTGAGGAGACGCCGGACGCCGAACTGCGGGCGATCATGGACACCAACTTCTTCGGAGCCCTGGCCGTGATCCGCGCCGCCCTGCCGACGCTGCGGGCTCAAGGCTCGGGCGCGATCGTCAATATCTCGAGCCTCGGCGGCCAGCTGTCGTTCGCCGGCTTCTCGGCCTATTCGGCCAGCAAGTTCGCCCTGGAAGGCGCCTCCGAGGCCCTGGCCCAGGAGGTCGCGCCGTTCGGAATCAAGGTGCTGATCGTCGAGCCCGGCCAGTTCCGCACCGACCTGGCCGGCGCCGGCATGCGCCACATGCCGATCCTGGCCGCCTATCAGGACACGGTCGGCCCGACCCGCGCCTTCGCCCACGACATGCACGGGACCCAGCCCGGCGATCCCCGCAAGGCCGCCGCCGCGATCGTCACAGCCCTGGAAGCCGACGTGACCCCGCTGCGCCTGCAGCTGGGCGCCGACGCGGTCGAGGCCGTACGTGGCCACGCCGAGGCGATGCTGGCTGACCTGAAGACCTGGGAAGCGGTGGCCAACGCCACACGCCATGACGATGCCTGAGACGGCGTCGGGTCAATCTGATTTTGGGAAGGGAATGGTGGACGCGACAGGGATTGAACCTGTGACCCCTACGATGTCAACGTAGTGCTCTCCCGCTGAGCTACGCGTCCGCCGAAGCGATCCGAAGCGCCTTCTAAAAGGCGTCCCGGCCGGGAAGGTGTGGGGGTATAGCGGCGGCTTCGCCGTGACGCAAGCCGCCCCCCGAAAAGTTTTTAGGCGGCCATCATCTTCTCGACCTCGGAGACGAGGTCGCGCAGGTGGACGGGCTTGGACAGCACCTTGGCGCCGGCCGGGGCG
>JAGIBE010000256.1 GCA_017744495.1 Caulobacter sp.
AAGTAGGACACCGGCGACTGTAGCAGGCGCGCGGCCTCGTACAGCTTGGAGGCGCTGATACGATTGGCGCCGCGCTCGTATTTCTGGACCTGCTGGAAGGTGATGCCCAGGGCGTCGGCCAACTGGGTCTGGCTGAGGCCAAGGACCTTGCGACGGATCCGAAGGCGCGCCCCGACATAGAGATCGACGGGGTGGGCCAAGTCGGAAGTGGGTTTGTCGGTCATCCGCGTCACATTCCTCCCGGCCGCCGAAGACCGCGCCCTGGGGCGGCCGGCGCGGCCCAGCTTGGTTAACGCAGGATAGACCCATGCAGCCGCGTTCGTCACTCTTTTGACATGTCGGCGCCGCCCCAAATTGGCCCGCCGGGCTTGACGTTTCGCGCGAGCGGGGGTGTTTGCCGCCCATGGAGACCAAGCCTCGCGCGCGGGTGGCGGTGGCCGGCGCCGGCGCGATCGGATCGGCCGTCGCCCTGACCCTGGCTCGCGCCCAGTTCGACGTCACGCTGTTCGACCCCAGCCCCGCCGGCGACAACGCGTCCGGGGTGGCGGCCGGCATGCTGGCGCCGGTGGCCGAGGCGGTGTTCGACCCCGTCTCGACCCCGCATCTGGCGGTGCTGCGGCGCGCCCGCGACCTCTGGCCCGCCTTTGCCGAGGGGCTGGACCTGGCGATCCTCCGCGATGGCCTGAGGGTTGAGGGACGCGGCGACTGGCTGGCCGACATCGCCGCCCGCTTCGAAGCCCTGGGCGTGCCCTTCCAGCGCCTCGACGGGGCCTTGATCGACGCCGAGGCCTCCGATGTCGAGGACTGGCGGGTGGAGGCCCGACCCGCGCTCGCCGCTCTGCGGACCGCCTTTGACGCCCTGGGCGGACGCTTCCAGCCGCGCGCCTTCACCCCCGCCGACCTGCCGGCCTTCGACGCCGTCGTCCTGGCCACCGGCGCGGCCGGCGCTTCCGGTCTGGCTCCGGAGCTGAGCATCCTGACGCCGATCAAGGGCCAAATCCTGCGCGCCGACCGCGGTCCCGCGACCGGCCCGGTGATCCGGGGCGAGGGGGTCTATATCTGCCCCGGCGACAGTCCGGCCATCGGCGCCACGATGGAGGCGGGGCGTAATGACCTGATGATCGACCCCGCCGCGACCGACGCCCTGCGCGAGGCGGCGCTCCGCCTGCGTCCGGAGCTGGCCGAAGCCGTCCTGACCACCGAGGTCGGGGTGCGCGCCGCGACGCCCGACGGCCTGCCGCTGGTGGGCTGGAGCGCCATGCCGGGCGTGATGCTGGCCGTGGGCGCCCGTCGGAACGGCTGGCTGCTGGCCCCGCTTGTGGCCGATCTGGTCGCGTCGTATCTGAAGGGTGATAACCCAGGCCCGGACGCCGCCTTGTTCGATGCGCGGCGCTTCTCGAGGACCTGAGGCGCGACAACAAGAGCGACAAGCCAAGCAGGGCAGGGGCGAATGAGCGGATTCTGGTTGACCGACGAGCAGGAAGCCATTCGCGAGGGGGTCGCCAAGCTGTGCGCCGACTTCGACGACGAATACTGGCGCCGCACCGACGAGACCGGAATCTTCCCAGAGGAATTCGTGGCCGCCATCGCTCAAGGAGGCTGGCTGGGCGTAGCCATGCCCGAGAGCGTCGGCGGGGCCGGCCTGGGCCTGACCGAGGCGGCGATCATGATGCAGACCGTGGCCCAGTCGGGCGCGGGCTTCTCCGGCGCCAGCGCCATCCACCTGAACATCTTCGGTCCCATGCCGATCGTGAAGTTCGGCACGGACGAGCAGCGCGCCAAGCACCTGCCGCGCCTGATCTCGGGCGAGGACAAGATGTGCTTCGCGGTCACCGAGCCCAATTCGGGCCTGGACACTTCCAGCCTGGAGACCCGGGCCGAGCGCACCAACGACGGCTATGTTCTGAACGGCCGCAAGATCTGGACGACCGGCGCCCAGCGCGCCAACAAGATCCTGATCATCGCCAGGACCACGCCCAAGGACCAGTGCGCCAAGCCCACGCAAGGGCTCAGCCTGTTCTACACCGACCGCGAGAAGATCGAGGCCAAGCCGATCCCCAAGATGGGGCGCAAGGCCGTCGAATGTAACATGCTCTTCATCGAGGATCTGTTCGTGCCGGCCGAGGACCTGGTCGGCGAGGAGGGCAAGGGATTTTCCTACCTGCTGCACGGCCTGAACCCCGAGCGGGTGCTGTTCGCCGCCGAGGCCATCGGTCTGGGACGCGCGGCCCTGGCCAAGGCGACGACCTATGCCAAGGAGCGCGTGGTGTTCGGCCGGCCGATCGGCCAGAACCAGGGCGTGGCCCACCCGCTGGCCAAGTCCTGGGCCGAGCTGGAGGCCGCCAACCTTCTGGCCTTCAAGGCCGCCGCCCTCTACGACCGCGGCCAGGACTGCGGGGCCGAGGCCAACGCCGCCAAGTACCTTGGCGCGGAGGCCGGCTTCACCGCCTGCGAAGCCTCGGTTCTGGCCCATGGCGGCATGGGCTACGCCAAGGAGTACGACGTCGAGCGCTATTTCCGCGAGGCGATGATCGCCCGCATCGCCCCGATCAGCCGCGAGATGATCCTGAACTTCATCGCCGAGCGGGTGCTGGGTCTGCCGAAGAGTTATTGAGGGCTCAGAAGCGCACCCACTTGCCCCCTACGGATCGCTACGCGATCGTCTTCCCCCATAGGGGGAAGAAGAGGGCTCGTTTCGGTCCTCCGCCCCCTAAGGGGGCGGACAGACCGCGAAGCGGTCAGGTGGGGGCAAGTAGGTGTGATCTCACGCCTCAGCCTCACCCCAACCGCATCGACAGCTCTACATCCTCGGCGAACGGCACCGACAGATACCCGCCGCCCGGCGCGCGCACCCGGTCTAGATATTCCGGACAGTAGTCGGCGTTGTCGGCGACGATCAGAGCGCCCGGGCGCAGGCGGCTCTCCAGGCGGTCCAAGATGTCGCCGTACAGCGCCTTGGCGCCGTCCAGCAGCACAAGGTCGATCCCCTCCGGCAGGTCGACCGCCAGGGTCTGCAGGGCATCGCCCTCGCGGATCTCGACCAGGTCGATCAGACCGCCATCCTTCAGGTTCCGGCGGGCCCGTTCGGCCTTGGAGGGCTCGAACTCGCTGGTGATCACCAGCCCGCCACCGTTGTCGCGCACGGCCGCGGCCAGGTGCAGGGTCGAGAGGCCGAACGAGGTCCCGAACTCGACGATGGTCCTCGCCTTCGCGCTGCGCGCCAGCATGTAGAGCAGAACGCCCGTCTCGCGCGACACCGCCAGGGGGTAGTCTTTCAGATGACCGTAGAAGTCGAGATAGTCGGTCTTGCTGCGCATCAGGCGCTCGTGGTCGCCGCCGGCCAAGGCGATGAGGGCCGGGTCGTTCATCGGAGACCGCGCCGACGCGTCTTCGAACAGGCGGTCCAGAAGCGGCCCGACGGGGGCCGTGGTCAGGGTGGTTGAAGTCGTCATTGGGGGTGTTTCCGGTCTTAGAGGGCGCGTCCTTGCGCGGCTCCAGAAATGCGACTAACTCGTCAGGTTTCCTATTCGCATTGCTGGGCCGCCTCGTGACCGAGCGTTCAAGTCCCCGGATTTCCTCAAGAAAGCAGCCTCGCCAAGCCCGCTCGACCGAGCTGGTGGCGGCCATTCTGGAGGCGGCGGTTCAGGTTCTGGCCAAGGAGGGCGCGGCGCGGTTCACCACGGCGCGGGTGGCGGAAAAGGCCGGCGTCAGCGTCGGCTCGGTCTACCAGTACTTCCCCAACAAGGCCGCGATCCTGTTCCGCCTGCAGACCGACGAATGGCGCCAGACCACCGACCTGCTGCGCGGCGTGCTCCAGGACGCGGCCAAGTCGCCGCCCGAGCGTCTAAGGGCCCTGGTCCACGCCTTCGTTCGCTCGGAGTGCGAGGAGGCCCAGATGCGCGTGGCGCTCAGCGACGCCGCGCCGCTTTACCGGGACGCGCCCGAGGCCCAGGAGGTGCGGATCTGGGGCAGCGACATCGTCTCGGACTTCATGAGCGAGGCGCTGCCGGCCGGCGACGAGGCGACCCGCGCCCTGGCCGGCGATCTGATCAAGACCACTCTGAGCCAGGTCGGCAAGGCGTTCTCGGAAACGCCCCGGACGGAGGAGGAGATCGCCGCCTATGCCGAAGCCATGGCAGACATGTTCTGCGCCTATCTGGCCTGGCTCGCACGCGGCTGAACGGCGAAAGCCCCGGACCGCCGCCTGGAAGGCTCGCGGCGACCCGGGGCTCCCCGTGACCGATGGACTTCGCCGACCGCCATGCACGCGCAGGCCGGCGCGCCTCCCGGTCCCTTGGGCCGCCCCGGAGAGGCGAGGAGGCGGCCCCTAGTTCTAGCCTTCGGCCGCGTTGAAGCGGATCGGGATGCGGACGCTGGCGCCGTCGACGGCCTGGCCGTTCTCCATCTGCGGACTCATCTTGAAGAACCGCGACAGCTTGATCGCCGCCCTGCCGAAGCCTTCCTCGGCCGGGGTCTCGTCCAGCACGCTGCAGGCCTGGATGGAGCCGTTGGCGGCCACCGTGCAGTTCAGGGTGGCCATGCCGCCCACGCCGCGCCGCATGGCGCTCTCCGGATAGAAGCGGCTGAACTCGGAAGCGCCGGGCTTCTTCAGCCAGTTGGCCCGGGTGACCACCTTGGGCTGGGGTTGCGCAGGCTCGCCCGCGGAAGGCGGGTCCGCGGTGAAGGTCGGCGGGCCCGAGCCCTTGGTGTCGCTGGGCTCCGCTTTGGGAACCACCAGGGGCGGGACCTCCGGAATCTTCGGGATCGGTGTTTCGTGGGGGATGATCGGGTTGGATTGAACGGGGCGCGGCGGGGGAGGCGGCTCATCCGGACGCGGCGGGGGCGGCGGGGGTTGCTTCCAGGGCTCCAGCTTGATCCCCGGCGGTTGCGGTGCGTCCGTCGTGATCGGATCGACCCACTTCTGGTAGGCCAGGTAAGCGAATAGGCCCGCATGGGCGGCTGAGACCACGACCAGGGCCGCGACCAGCGCCTTGGAAGCCTTCTTCGGCTTGGTGTCCAGGCCGGGAATGTAGGAACCGACCGTGCCTTCGTACGCAGCCATGACAACCTCCTTCTGCATCGACCGCTGTGGAGCCGGGTCGATGGAAGAAGCCTGTCATGACGAATTACGTTTGTAAATATTACGAGCGTAGAATTTTTACACGCGTAACTGCGGCGACCCGCCACAGGCAATTTCTGCCGGGTTGGCCGGCATGGTTAATCCGCGATTAACCCTGCGCGTCCACATCTTCGGGCATGGCTGATGTCACCTCCATTCGCAGCGTCGTCGAGTCGGCGATCCAGCGCGCGTCGAGCGCGACGGGCGTGGATTTCTCGTTCCTGATGGGCGCCGCCAAGCGCGAGAGCGGCTACAACCCCAACGCCAAGGCCAGGACTTCGTCGGCCTCGGGCCTGTTTCAGTTCGTGGACCAGACCTGGCTTTCGACCCTCAAGAAGCACGGGGCCAAGTACGGCTACGCCCGTTACGCCGACCTGATCCAGCAGGGTTCGGACGGCAAGTACCGCGTGGCCGGCGACGAGGCCCGTAAGGCGGTGCTGAGCCTGAAGCTTGACCCCCACGCGGCCTCGCTGATGGCTGGGGAGCTGACCAGCGATCACGCTTCGTACCTGCGCGGCCGGGTGGGGCGCTCGCCCACCGCCGGCGAGCTCTACGCCGCCCACTTCCTGGGTCCTCAAGGCTCCGCCCGGCTGATCGAAGCCGTCGGCAATTCGCCGGGCGCCAGCGCCGCGGCCATGTTCCCGGACGCCGCCGCCGCCAACCGCTCGATCTTCTATCGTGAAGGCCGAGCGGCCACAGTCAGCGAGGTCTACGCCAACCTGACCCGTACGGGCGGCAGCGGCGAGGCTCCCGTCGTTCCGGCAGCTCCGGCCGCCGACACCGACCAGGGCTTCCTGCAGTACGCCACCGGCCGCCGGCTGGAGCGCATCCAGCAGCAGCGCGAGCTGGTGAGCTTGATCCTGCGCGGTCCGCAGGACGCCGACGACGGCTTCAGCCTGGCCTCGACCGGCGGCTCTTCGGCCCAGCGGATGACCAGCTCGATGTTCTCGGCCGAGATGCTGCGCGTGCTGTCGGACGCCAACGACAAGACCTCGCGATAGGCCTAGGGAGCCTTCCAACCGATCTCCGCCAACACCTGGGCCGTATGCTCGCCTAGTCCCGGCGCAGGACCTCTGGGCCCGTCCTCCGAACCCGGAAACCGCGCCGGACCCGCCGGAGCCGGAAACGTTCCGCCGCGCCCGTCCGGCGTCTCCACGAAGCAGCCCGCCGCCTCGGCCTGCGGGTCGCCGACGAGGTCGCGCGGCGTCTGCCAGGGCGCCCAGGTCAGATCGCCCGCGTCGAGGGCCTGGGCGGCCTCCTCGTAGTCCATGGCCCCGAAGGCCTCGTCCAAGATGTCGACCAGGGCCCCGCCGTTCTCACGGCGCAGGCGGGCGCTGGAGAAGCGCGGATCGTCGACCAGCTCTGGCCGCCCCGCCGCCGCCGCGATCCGGGCCCAATCGCTGGAACCCTGGCGGGCCAGCAGGCAGATCCAGCGGCCGTCGCGGGTCTGGAAGAAGTTGGCCAGGGGCTGCACGGCCTCGCGCCGGGGGCGGGTGGAGGCCAGTTTCCCGAACCGCAGCTGGATGGCCATGTCCGAGCCTATCGCATAGACGCCTGTCCGTAGCAGGGAGGTCTCGACCAGCCGCCCGACCCCCGTCCGATGGCGCTCGTGCACGGCCGCCAGGATCGCCGACACCGTCGCCAGCGAGGTCACGTGGTCGCCCATGCCGGTGCGTAGCGGAAAGGGCTCGGCGCCCTTGGCGGCGGTGATCGCCCCCACGCCCGCCCGCGACCAGAAGGCGGCCACGTCCATGCCCGGCCGGTCGGCGTCGGGACCCTCCAGGCCATAGCCGGTCAGGCTGCAATAGATCAGGCGCGGATTGACCGCCTTGAGGCTCTCGTAATCCAGGCCCGCCCGCGCCAGGCCGGCGGGACGGACATTGGTCAGGAAGACGTCGGCGTCCTTGACCAGGGCCTTGGCGGCGTCGCGGCCCGCGTCGGTGCGGATGTCCAGCACGACCGAGCGCTTGCCCCGGTTGTCCAGCTCGAAGATCGGATTGGCGGCCTGGTCCGAGCCCAGGGTGTCGAAGAAGCCCCGCATCGGGTCGCCGTCGGGCGACTCGATCTTGATCACGTCGGCGCCCCAGTCGGCCATGATCCCGGCCGCGCCCGGGGCGGCGATATAGGTGGCCAGCTCGATGACCCGCAGATCGCGCAGCATCCCGTCCTCCCGCTCTTATCGTTGCGGGCAGTGTGGACGACTTAAACGCCTGTTGGGAAGTCTCTAGGTTGGGCGGGTTCCGGGCGCGAAACCGCTCGCACTTTCGCTGAACCCGCCTCTAGGCGACGGCCGTCTGGCCGGCAGAACCGCCCTTGCGGTCGATCGTCGCCGCGTCGGCCACGGCGCGGGCCACGGCCGCGACGCTGACGGGCTTGCGCAGCACGGTGTCGGCGCCGGCGTCCAGGCACTCGCGGGCCTCGTCGGCGTCGCCGCCGATCACCGCCACGATCGGGACCTCGCGGTTGGCCGTTTCCAGCGCGCGCAGCGCGGCGGCGGTCTGAGGACCGTCCAGGATCGGCATGCGGCCATCCAGCATCACCAGATCGAAGTCGCAGATGCGGGCCAGGTCCAGGGCGCGGCGGCCGTTCTGGGCGTGGACCACCTGGTGGCCCAACTGCTCGAGGATGGCGCGCAGCATGGCCGCGTTCAGGGCGTCGTCCTCGGCGATTAGGATGCGCAGGTTGCGCGGCGGGGCGCCGACGGGCTCGACCACCTGGGGCGCCTCGCTGTCGGGCTCGATCTCACGGATCGCGTGCTCGTCGAAGGGCAGGGTGAGGGTGAAGCAGCTGCCGACGCCGACGGCGCTGGTGGCCTCTAGAGCGCCGCCCATCAGCTTGGCCAACTGGCGCGACAGCGACAGGCCCAGGCCCGCGCCGTTGACGCCCGCTCCGGTGCGCTCGACCCGCTGGAACGCCTGGAAGGCCTGGTCCAGCTCCTCGCGCGACAGGCCGGGACCGGTGTCGGCCACCTCGATCGCGATCTGGTTGTCGCGGCGCTCGACTCGGACCTCGATCCGGCCCCGCACGGTGTATTTGACGGCGTTGCCGACGATGTTGGCGATGATCTGGCGGGTGCGCAGGGGATCGCCGATGGCAGCGCCCAGTTGGCGGTGCTCTAGGTCGGGCTCGATGTGGACCACCAGCTCCAGGCCCTTGGCCACCGCGTGGGGACGGTCCAGCAACACCAGGTCGCGGATTAGGCGTACGGGTTCGAAGGCCACGCTCTCCACGGCCAGGCGGCCCGACTCGGCGGTCTCGGAATCCAGCGTGGCGTTCAGCACGGCGACCAGGTCCTGGGCGGCGTCGAGGGCGGCGTTCAGCTGCTCGCGCGACGGCGCGGCGCGCCCGCCCTTGCCGGCGGCGGCGGCCAGCACGTGGGTCACCCCGGTCAGGCCGTTGCGGATCTCGTGGCTGAGGGTCGCGACGATGTCGGACTTGGAGCGGGCGGCGCGTTCGGCCGATTCCAGGACCTTCAGGCGTTCTTCCAGCAAGGCTTCGTGGGCCAGGGCCAGGGCGTGCTGGCGGCGCAGCATGCGGTTGAGGATCAGCGACAGGGCCATGGCCAGGCTGACGGCCCCGAAGGCCATGCCGCCGGCCTGGCTGCTCTGCGGCTGCGAAAACAGCAGGTACAGCGGCCCGGCCGCCGCCAGTGGGGCGGTCAGCAACAGGGCCAGCAGATAGGGGGCGGCGAAGAAGATGCAGACCACGGCCGCGCCGGCCGAGAGCAGCAGCAGGGTCTCGCGGGCGGGGCCCGCCCCGTCGGCGAAGACGGCCATTTGGCAGACGGCCAGGGCCCACAGCAGGCCCGACATGACGTGCACACGGGCTCGGCGGTTCAGATCCTCGGCGGCGGGGGTGCGCAGCCAGGCGACCACGCCATAGAAGATGCCCCAGTTGATGGCGAACACCGCGAAGCTGATCGCCATCCAGCCGGCGTTCCGCGCGAACGAACAGGCCCAGACATAGATCGGCAGGGCGACGGCGAACACGGCCAGCGCATAGGGCAACAAAGCAGCCTGGGCGTCGAGCGCCAGGCGGGCGTCGGCGCCGCCGTCCGCGGGGGTGTTTTGTCGGCGCTCGGCGAACAAGGACTGATTCCTCGGCTGGTGAGCCCAGACCCTAGGGGATCGCGGTTTGCGCCGAGTTACGGCTTATCGTTAACGACCGGGACAATGAGGGCAAACAATCGTTAAGCATAACGGGGGATGATCCGATTCCTCGCTGCTTCGCGGCCTCTCGTCGGGCTTGGGGAAGTCGGCCTGGGGGAAGAACGATGGCCACCACGCGCGCCGCCCTGACTGAACACGACATCCGCATGCTGGTGAAGGGCGCCACGCCGGACGAGCGCGCCCTGGCCGCCCACAAGCTGTGCCGCACGATCGACCGCGCTGAGCTGGACGACGATCAGCGTGCTCTGGCCGCCGAGATCCTGCGCGTGATGGCCGCCGACGCCGCCGAGCTGGTCCGCCGCGCCATGGCGGTGACCCTGCGCAATTCGCCGACCCTGCCGTCCGATGTCGCCAACCGCCTGGCCCGCGACGTCGAGAGCATCTCGCTGCCGATCATCAGCTTCTCGCCGGTGTTCAGCGACGCCGACCTGGCCGAGATCGTCCGCCTGGGCGGTCCGGTGCGGCAAATGGCCGTGGCCAAGCGCCCCAAGCTGTCGCGCAAGGTCGCGGCCCTGCTGGTCGAGCAGGGCGACGAGGAGGTGGTCGCCACCCTCTGCGCCAACGACAACGCCCGAATGTCGGAGAGCACCCTGCAGCGGGCGCTGGAACGCTTCGCCAAGTCGGAGAAGGTGCTGACCGCGGTCGCCTACCGCTCGAGCCTGCCGCTGTCGGTGACGGAGCGGCTGATCGACATGGTCGGCGACCAACTGCGTGACCACATCCTGGCCACCCATCCGCTGTCGGCCGAGCGCACCCTGGAACTGATCCTCGACACCAAGGAGCGGGCGACGATCGATCTGGTCGACCAGGCTGGCCGATCCGCCGACTGCAAGGCCTTCGTCGCCCATCTGAACAGCGTGGGCCGGCTGTCGCCGTCGCTGCTGCTGCGGGCCCTGGCCCACGGCCACATGACCTTCTTCGAGTGGGGCGTGGCCGAGCTGGCGGGCGTGCCGCATCACCGCACCTGGTTGATGATCCACGACGCCGGCCACCTGGGCCTGAAGGCGATCTGCGAGCGGGCCGGCCTGCCGGCGCGCCTGCAGCCGGCCTTCCGCGCCGGCGTCGACGCTTTCCACGCCCTGGAATACGACGGCCGCCCCGGCGATCGCGAACGCTTCCAGGAGCACATGATCCAGCGCTTTCTGACCTCGGCCCCGTCGGTGTCACGTGAGGACGCCGACTACCTGCTGGACAGGGCGGACCGGCTTTCCGAGCGGAACAAGGTGGCCGTGGCGGGCTAAACGCCTGTTCGAAACCTCTGGGCGCCGCGCGGCTTCGGCGCCAACCTCGTCCGATGACAGAGCGTCCCGCCGACCCGATCCGCCCCGCCGCCACCATTCTGCTGCTGCGCGATCAGCCCGTTTTCGAGGTGCTGATGGTCAAGCGGCACCACCAGATCGACTTCGCGGCCGGCGCCCTGGTGTTCCCGGGCGGCAAGAGCCACGCTGGCGACCACGACCCGGCCTGGGCCGACCACGCTACGGGCTGGGAGAGCGTCGAGGCCGACGGCGCGCCGCTGCGCATTGCCGCCATCCGTGAGGCCTACGAGGAGGCCGGGGTGCTGCTGGCCCGCGACGCGTCCGGCGCGATCTACGACGGCGAGGCGGCGATCGACGTACGGGCGGCGGTGGCCGAGGACCGCCTGCCGTTCCTGGACGTGGTCCGCGAGCTGGGCCTGAAGCTGGACCTGTCGGCCCTGACCGTCTTCGCCCGCTGGATCACCCCGCCGCTGATGACCAAGCGTTTCGACACCTGGTTCTACGTCGCCCACGCGCCCCTGGCCCAACTGGCGGTCTGCGACGGCCACGAGGCGGTCGACGCCGAGTGGATCGCGCCCGGCGAGGCGCTGGCCTTGGCGGAGGCGGGCGAGCGGAAGGTGATCTTCCCGACGCGCATGAATCTGCAGTTGCTGGCGGAGAGCCAGGACGCGGCGTCTGCGATCGAGACAGCGCGGGCGCGGCCGTTGGTGACCGTGGAGCCGTGGGTGGATGGGGCTTCCCTGCGCATCCAGGCGGATGCGGGGTATGGGGACGTGGCGGAGCCGTTGTCGGCGCTGTGACGAGCTCCCTCTCCCATGGGAGAGGGTTGGGGTGAGGGGGTAAAATGTGTGCCGGCGCGCCGGCAGGGCGCGTAACCCCTCACCCTCCCACTGCTTCGCAGCGGGCCCCTCCCTCTCCCTCTGGGAGAGGGGACGCTTAAACCATCCCCCCAGCCGCCCCCTGGGCGAACCCCTTCAGCCGCGCGGCGATGACCTCGCCCACCGCCTCCACCGCCGCTCTCCGGGGGTAGTGCGCCCGCCAAGCGATGCGCACCGTGCGCCCGGCCCGGGTCGACAGCGGCCGCAGCACGATGCCGGCGTCCTGCGCCGCGCCCGCCGCCAGCCCGGGGATCAGGGTCGTCCCATAGCCCGCCGCCACCATGTTCAGCAGGGTCGGCAGGCTGGCCGCCCGCAGCGGGCCGCTCAGCGCCGCGTCGCCGCCGCAGGCTTCGACCGTCTGGTCGCGCAGGCAGTGGCCGTCAGCCAGCACCAGGATGTCGCGCGCCAGGTCGGTCTCCAGGATTTCCGGACGCCCGGCCAGCGGATGGTCCGGGGGCAGGGCGGCCAGGAAGGGCTCGGCGAAAAGCGGCAGGCTGACGAGGTCGGGCCCGTCCTCGTCGGTGGCCAGGAGGACCGCATCCAGCTCGTGGGCGCGCAGCCGCTCCAGTAGGGCCGAGGTCTGGTCCTCCCACGGCTCCAGGTCCAGCTGGGGCAGGGCTTGGCGCAGCGGCGCGAAAACCAGCGGCAGCAGATAGGGCGCCAGGGTCGGGATGATGCCCAGCCGGAAGCGGCCGGACAGCGGGTCGCGCAGGTTGCGGGCGGTGGCGATGATGGCCTCGGCCGCGCTCACCGCCGCGCGGGCGTGGCCGATCAGTCGCAAGCAGGCCTCGGTCGGGGCGGCGGTCTTGCTGCTGCGTTCGAACAGCGTCACCCCTATCAGGTCTTCCAGCTTGCGGATCTGCACCGACAGGGTGGGTTGGCTGACGCCGCAGGCCTTGGCGGCACGGCCGAAATGCTCGTGCTCGACCACGGCGAGCAGGTAGCGGAGGTCTCGCAGGTTCATAGGCATAGCCTATCACGGCCATTGAACCTTGACGCTTCTCTTTATCGAAGAGTTGAGCGAACAATCGCGTCGCAATCTGGGGGGCTAATAGGCACGCGCGCCTTAGGGCGCGGTGACGAACGGACACAGCAGCGGAGGAACACGACGATGGATGCGAAGGTCGAAGACAGCATTCAGGGCCAGTGCCCGATGGGACACGGCGCACGCAGGGCCAACCGCGACTGGTGGCCGAAGAACCTGCGCCTCGAGGGCCTCAACCAGCACTCTCCGCGCTCGAACCCGATGGGCGAGGCGTTCGATTACGCCAAGGAATTCAAGACCCTCGACCTCAATGCGGTCATGGCCGATCTGAAGGCGCTGATGACCGACTCCCAGGACTGGTGGCCGGCCGACTTCGGCCACTACGGCGGTCTGATGATCCGCCTGGCCTGGCATAGCGCCGGCACGTACCGGATCACCGACGGCCGCGGCGGCGCGGGCGGCGGGCAACAGCGCTTCGCCCCGCTCAACAGCTGGCCGGACAACGCCAACCTGGACAAGGCCCGCCGCCTGCTGTGGCCGATCAAGCAGAAGTACGGCCGCAAGCTGTCGTGGGCGGACCTCTATGTGCTGGCCGGCAACGCGGCCCTCGAGTCCATGGGCTTCAAGACCTTCGGCTTCGGCGGCGGCCGCGCCGACACCTGGGAGCCGGAGGAGCTGTTCTGGGGTCCTGAAGGCTCGTGGCTGGGCGACGAGCGCTACAGCGGCGAACGCCAGCTGCACGAAAGCCTGGGCGCGGTGCAGATGGGCCTGATCTACGTCAATCCGGAGGGCCCCAACGGCAATCCGGACCCCGTCGCCGCCGCTCGCGACATCCGCGAGACCTTCGCGCGCATGGCGATGAACGACGAGGAGACCGTCGCCCTGATCGCCGGCGGTCACACCTTCGGCAAGACCCACGGGGCGGGCGACCCGTCGTTCGTGGGGCCCGAGCCGGAAGGCGGTGAAATCCATGAGCACGGCTTGGGCTGGCGCAGCAAGCACGGCACGGGCGTTGGCGCCGACGCGATCACGTCCGGGTTGGAAGTCACCTGGAGCCAGACCCCGACGAAGTGGAGCAACCACTTCTTCGAGAACCTCTTCAAGTTCGAGTGGGAGCTGACCAAAAGCCCCGGCGGCGCCCAGCAATGGGAGGCCAAGGACGCGCCCGCCGATGTTCCAAACGCCTTTGGCGGCGCCCCGCAAAAGCCGCGCATGCTGACGACCGACCTGTCGCTGCGCTTCGACTCCGAATACGAGAAGATCTCGCGGCGCTTCCTCGAGAATCCGGACCAATTCGCCGACGCCTTCGCCCGCGCCTGGTTCAAGCTGACCCACCGCGACATGGGCCCTAAGGCTCGTTATCTGGGTCCGCTCGTTCCGGAAGAGACCCTGATCTGGCAGGACCCGATCCCGCCGGTCACCCATCCGCTGGTCGACGCCGCCGACGTCGCGGCTCTGAAGCAGAAGATCCTGGCCACTGGGCTTTCGGTTTCCGAGCTGGTCAGCGCGGCCTGGGCCTCGGCCTCGACCTATCGCGGGTCGGACCGCCGAGGCGGAGCCAACGGCGCCCGCATCCGCCTGGCGCCGCAGAAGGACTGGGAGGCCAACGATCCGCCCGTCCTGGCCAAGGTGCTGGCGGCGCTGGAAGGCGTCCGGTCCGACTTCAACGGCTCGGCTTCGGGCGGCAAGCAGGTCTCCCTGGCCGATCTGATCGTGCTGGGCGGCGCGGCGGCGATCGAGAAGGCCGCCAAGGACGCCGGTACGACGGTGGAGGTTCCGTTCGCCCCCGGCCGGGGCGACGCCACGGAGGCGGAGACCGACGCGGCCTCGTTCGCGCCGCTGGAGCCGCGTTCCGACGGCTTCCGCAACTACCGCAAGGCGGGCGACCACTTCATGTCGCCGGAGGAGGCGCTGGTCGACAAGGCGCAGCTGCTGCGGCTGAGCGGTCCGGAGATGACCGTCCTGGTCGGCGGGCTGCGGGTGCTGGGCGCCAATTCCGGCGGCTCCAAGGCTGGGGTCTTCACCGACCGTCCGGGCGTGCTGACCAACGACTTCTTCGTCAACCTGCTGGCCATGGGCACGACCTGGAGCCCGACCGCGGTCAACGCCTTCGCCGGCCATGACGGCAAGTCGACCGAGCCGCGCTGGACCGCGACCCGCGTCGACTTGATCTTCGGCTCTCACGCCGAGCTGCGGGCCTTCTCGGAGGTCTATGCCTGCTCGGACTCGCAGGAGAAGTTCGTGAAGGACTTCGTGGCGGCCTGGAACAAGGTGATGAACGCCGACAGGCTGGACCTGGCGGCCTGATGTCGCCGGGCGCGGTCGAGAGGTCGCGCCCGGTTCGTCTTTTGAGCGTGCGGAGCAGATCGCGGCGCTAAACGACCGCGACCGCCTCGGGCGCTCTTGGGAGGACGCTTCGATGCCACATGCGGTGGAAGCCGCGTTGCGCGAGGAGCTGCGTCGCGCCGGCCTGGCCGGACACGGCGCCTTGCCGCGCCTGCTGGCGCTGCTGCGCGCCTCGCCGGAGGAGCACCTGACCCTGACCGAGGTGGCCGAGCTGGTCGCCGAGGCGGGGGTGGCGGTCACCTCGGGCGACCTGGCCCGCCAGATGGACCTGCTGGCCGACCACGGTCTGATCGGCCGCCTGGCCACCACGACGGCCGAGCTGGTGTTCGACACCGTGGCCGAGCCGCACTCGCACCTCGTCTACGAGGAGTCCGGCCAGGTGGTGGACCTGCACGTGTCGGCCGACACGGTGCTGGCCATGGTCCGCGACGCCTTGTCTCAGCGGCCGGGCGGCGTGGAGATCCTGGTACGCTTCCGGCGTGATCCGACGGCGCCGCCCGAGACGGGAACCTAGGTCGCCGCCGGCAGCTTCGCGCCGGCTTCGCCGACCCAAGCCACGATCTCGGTCAGCACCTGGTCGACAGCTTGGTCGTAGGCCGGGACGATGGCCGACAGGCGGTTGTCGGCCGTCTTCACGCGGGCCACGAACACTTTGTCACCCAGGAGGGCGCGGTCGTTGCTGCGGGTCATGACCGCGCGGACCTCGACCAGCACTTCCGGCGGGGCCTTGGGGCCGTTCACATAGTCGGTCTCGAACGAGCGGACCTCCAGGCGCAGGGCCATGACCGCCTTCAGGGCCTCGCCGCGGGTGACCAGGCGCGCCCGGCTGTCGTCGCCCTCGAAGGCGCGGGCCACGGCCTCGTCGAACAGTACGATGGCCGGCGACACCCAGCGGGCGTCGGAAATGTAGGCGGCCTCGCCGTTGGTCACCGACAGCAGGCGGTCGCTCATCGCCGAGCGGGTGAAGACCGTCGGCGTCTTGTAGACCCCGAAGCTCTTGTCGCTGGCCGGTCGCGAGCTCTCGGCCGCGGCATGTCCGAAGCGGTAGAGACCCGCGGGCTTGGACTTGGGGAACAGGCTGATGCAGCCGGTGAGGCCGACCGCGACAGCGGCGATCGCGGCCGTTCGCAGGATGATGCGCAGCTTGCTCACGGCTTGACCTCCAGTTCCTTGGCCGGCGCCTTCCCGACCAGGGCGCGCGGGTTCTGTTCGACTTCGCTGACCAGCCGGTCCAGGGACTCGGCGGCCGATTGCAGGGTGACGACGGCGGCCGACAGCTGGGGCAGACCGGTGGTGGCGAAGTCACTCGTCGGGCCCTCCAGCTTGCCGACCATGCCGCGCACGTCCTTGGCCGTGGCCTTCAGCTCGTCGGCGGCGTCGCCCAGGTTCTTGAGGGTGCGCTTGGCGTCGCCGTTGGCCAGGCCGTTCACCGAGTCCGAAAGCTCGCCGATCTTGGTCGAGGTGGTCTCGATGCTCTGCAGCGCCTTGTCGGCGTCGGCGATGATCGCCTTGCGCTCGCGCAGCTCGGCGGTGACCGACTGGATGTCGCTGAGCGAGGCGCTGAAGGTCTTCACATTGTCGTCGGACAGCACGCGGTTGACGCGGTCCAGGGCCTCGATGGTGCGCGTCAGCACCGTACCGCCGCCTTCCAGCAGGTCGGACAGAGCGCTGCGCTGGCTGCGGATCACCGGCACCTCGCCGTTGTGCACCGTGCTCTTCAGCAACGGCTTCGAAGGCGCGCCGGCGGTGATCTGCACGTAGTTCACGCCGGTGATGCCCTGGGGCTCGAGCGTGGCGAAGCTGTCGGTCTTGATCGGCACGTCCGAGGTGACGCGCACGCGGGCGATGACGCGGTTGGGGTCGGACTTGTCCAGCGCGATCTTGGTGACCTCGCCGACCTTGATGCCGTTGAAGTGCACCTCGCCGCCGTCCGACAGGCCGCGCACGGGACCGACGAACAGCACGTCGTACAGGTCGTATTCCTGGTTGAAGCTCAGCTTGGCCAGCCAGACGGCGAAGATCAGCAGCCCCATGAACAGGATCAGCGTGGCCGCGCCCACCAAGGCGTAGTTGGCGTTTCTTTCCATCAGTCCGTCCTCAGCGTCGTCTTGGGCGCGGGGTTTGGGGGCGCGGGCTTCGACTGGCCGGCGGCCGCGCGTCCGCGTGGTCCCATGAAGTATTCCTGGATCCAGGGGTGGGGGTTCTGCTCCAGCTCCTGCACCGAACCGGTGGCCACCACCTTCTTGTCGGCGATCACCGCGATCCGGTCGGTGATCTCGTAGAGGGTGTCCAGGTCGTGGGTGATCATGAACACCGTCAGGTCCAGACTGTCGGACAGGTCCTTGATCAGGGTGTCGAAGGCAGCCGCGCTGATCGGATCCAGGCCCGCGGTGGGCTCGTCCAGGAACAGCAGCTCGGGGTCCATGGCGAGAGCCCGGGCCAGGCCCGCGCGCTTGCGCATGCCGCCCGACAGCTCGGCCGGCTTGAGGTTGCCAGCCCGGGCGGGCAGGCCGACCAGGGCGATCTTCAGGTCGGCCAGGTGCTCGATCTCGCTCCTGGGCAGGCGGGTGTGCTCGTAGAGCGGCGCGGCCACGTTCTCGCGCACGGTCAGGTTCGAGAACAGCGCGCCCTGCTGGAACAGCACGCCCCAGCGGCGCTCGATCACGCTCCAGCGCCGGCGCGAGGCGTCGGCCATGTCCTGACCGAACAGCTTGACCGAACCGCCGTCCGGGATCTTCAGGCCGATGATGGTGTTGAGCAGCACCGACTTGCCCGCACCGGAGCCGCCGACCACGCCCAGCACCTCGCCGCGCTCGGCGGTCAGGTCCAGGCCGTCGTGGATGACGTTGTCGCCGAACCGCGACACCAGGCCCGTGACCCGGATCGGCGGCGCCTCGGCGGTCGAGGGGGCCTCGTCGTCCACGACCGGCGGTGGCGGTGCGGCCGGGCTCACAGGTTCAGCTCCATGTAGATCAGGGCGAAGACCGCATCGATGAAGATGATAGCGAAGATCGCATGGACCACCGCGGCGGTGACGCGGCGACCCAGCGACTCGACGTCGTTGCCGACTTCCATGCCCTGGCGGCAGCCGATGGCGGCTATGACCATGGCCATCACCGGGGCCTTGGACAGGCCGATCCAGTAGTGCTGCACGCCGACCGAGTCCTGCATGCGCTGGAGGAAGAACGTCGGCGACAGGTCGAGCGCCGCCCAGGTGACCACCATGCCGCCCACCAGGCCGGCGAGGGTGGCCACGAAGGTCAGCAGCGGAATGGTGATCAGCAGGGCGGCGAAGCGCGGCAACACCAGCGCCTCGTACGGATCGACCCCCATCACCTGCATGGCGTCGACCTCCTGGTTCATCTTCATCGAGCCGATCTCGGCTGCGAAGCTGGAGGCCGAGCGGCCGGCCAGCAGGATGGCGGTGATCAGGATGTTGAACTCGCGCAGCACCGAGATGCCGACCAGTTCGACCGCGAACACCTGGGCCCCGAACTGGGTCAGCAGGTTGGCGCCCAGCAGGGCCACGACCGCGCCGATGAAGAAGGTCGTGGTGCTGACGATCGGGATGGCGTCCAGGCCCGACCGTTCGGCCAGGGCCACCACCGGCGCCCAGCGGATTCGGCTGGGCTTGGCCACGCAGCGGGCGATGGCCACCAGTAGGTGACCCAGGAAGGCCGTGGTGCTGTAGAGGTCGTCGCCCAGGCCGTACACACCTCGGCCGATGCGCTCCAGCAGGGCCAGGAAGCCCTTCTGCGGCGGCGCGGCCTCGGGCTCGACCTGGATGGCGTCATCGACCAGTTTCAGCAGACGCAGGGTGCGCGGACCGGCCTTGATCTTGCCCGCGCTGATCCGGCCGTCGGCGGCGCGGATGATCGCGTAGGCGCCGGCGGTGTCGCAGCGGCTGATGTCGCTCAGGTCCAGGTCGACGGCCTGCGAGCCCTCCATGGCCTGGACCAGCCGTTCGCCGGCGTCGACCATGCCGCGAGCGGTCCAGTCCCCCGAGAGCACGGCGGTCGTGTGACCGGCGGTCTCCTTGAGGATGAAATCAGCCGGAGCGCCCATGAAGTCTCGTCGGTCCCTCTATCCGCCGTCGAACAAAACGCGTCAGCCCAGCCCAAACGCGCCATGGCCAGGCTTGTTGCCGCGCTTGCTGCTTTAGGAATAGGCGGGTGCGGCGCGTCGCGCCAGCGGCCATGTCAGATCGGCGTGAAACGATCGAACCGTTGTCGCTAAAGGTGCGTTCTATGGCGCGCAACGGGGGCGTTGCTTTAGAAGGCCCGCATGGTTTCGAGTTTGGTCAACCGCCGCGCGGCGCTGGGCGGCCTGTCGCTGTCGGCCGTTCTGGCCCTGGCGCCGCGCTGGGCGGCGGCCGCTTCGGCGCAAACCCCCGTCGTCGATGAGGTGGTCCGTCAGCCGTTCTCCGTAGAAGGACTGCGCGACAAGGCCAAAGCCCTGGCCGCCGCGCCCTACGTCAAGCCGCCGGCCCCGCCCACCATCACCGGCCTGACCTATGACGAGTACTTCCGGATCCGCTTCCGCCCGGAAGCTGATCTCTGGAACGACCGCCAGCCGCCGTTCCGGGCCGAGTTCTTTCCGCCCGCCTGGCTCTATCCGCGTCCGCTGCCGATCTTCGAGGTCGTGGCCGGCCTGGCGCGGCCGATCGCCTTCGATCCGGCGATGTTCGATATCCCTGGCGAGCACGCTGACGTGGCCAAGAGCTGGAACGGCTTCTCCGGTTTCCGCCTGCTGTGGCCGTTGAACGAGCCGGGCAAGATGGACGAGGTGGCGGTGTTCCAGGGCGCCAGCTACTTCCGCAGCCTGGGTCGGGGCCAGCGCTACGGCTTGTCGGCGCGCGGCCTGGCGATCGGGGCGGGCGAGCCGAACGAGGAATTCCCCGACTTCACCGCCTTCTGGCTGGAAAGGCCTGACGCCGGGAACGACGCGGTGGTCGTCCACGCCCTGATGGATAGTCCCAGCTGCGCCGGCGCCTATAGCTTCACGATCCGTCCAGGCGACAACGTGGTCTTCGACGTGATCGCCAGCATCTTCCCGCGTACGACCATGACCAAGGCCGGCGCGGCGGCGATGAGCAGCATGTTCCTGTTCAACGTGGCCGATCCCTCGCCGCTGCAGGACTACCGCACCGCCGTGCACGACAGCGACGGCCTGGCGATCTGGACGGGGGAGGGCGAGCACATCTGGCGACCGCTGCAGAACCCCAAGGCCCACCGGCTGAGCAACTATCCCGACAAGGATCCGAAAGGCTTCGGCCTGATCCAGCGGGCGAGCAGCCTGGAGGACTTCGGCGACCTGCAGGCCCGCTACGACCTGCGGCCCAGCCTGTGGGTCGAGCCTCTGGACGCCTGGGGCGAGGGCGCGGTGCACCTGGCCGAGCTGGCCACCACCAAGGAGACCGATGACAACATCGCCATCTTCTGGCGGCCCAAGGCGGCGTGGGAGGCCGGGAGCCAGGTGGACCTGCGCTATCGCCTGCATTGGGGCCAGGAGCGCTTCGCCACGCCTGACGCCCGGGTGTTCCGCACCCGCACCGGAGCCGACGCCCAGGCCGACGTGCGGCTGTTCACCGTCGATCTGCAGGGCGGGGCCTTGGCGGAAGGGCTGGACGGCGTGGTCGTGGACCTCAAGGTCGACGGCGGCGAGATCGTCTGGAAAGACCTGGCGCCCTATCCCGACGAGGCCGCGGCCCGCGTGGCCTTCGGCCTGCGTCCCAAGGCGGCCAATGTCGACCTGACCCTCCGGCTGACGCGCGGCGGCCAGGCGATCTCCGAGACCTGGCGGTATCTCTGGACGGCTTGAGACGGTTTGCGCCTCGGTTGGCGCTTCGCTAGGCTTCCGACGTTCCCAGGGAGGCCGAGATGGCGAAGTTCGTCTACGGAATGGCGCAGTCGCTGGACGGCTATGTCGACCACACGGTGCTGCCGGCGCCGGGACCCAAGCTGTTCAGGCACTTCATCGAGTGGGTGGGAAGCCTGACCGGCAGCGTGTACGGCCGGGTCGTCTATGAGCTCATGCAGTACTGGGACGAGGACCGCCCCGAGTGGGACGACGCGGAGCATGAGTTCGCGGTGGTCTGGCGGCGCCAGCCCAAGTGGGTCGTGTCGCGCACCCTGAAATCGGTCGGCCCCAACGCCACCCTGATCGAGGGTGACCTCGAGACGGCGATGCGGGACCTGAAGGGCCGCTACGAGGGCGAGATCGAGGTCGCCGGCCCACGCCTGGCCCAGAGCCTGACCGATCTGGGTCTGATCGACGAATACCGCCTGATTTTCCGCCCCTTCGTGCTGGGCGCCGGCGCGCCCTTTTTCGTCGGGGCCCGGCCGCCGCTGCGGCTCATCGCCAGCGGCCCGGTGGGCGAGGACGCGTTCGCCTTGAACTACGTTCCGGCGTAGTCGCGCTCGCCGAACGGCGCCGCTTCAAGCTTGGTTAATGAATTCCATTCACCGGTGTTGCCCAGACAATGGGCAACGACTCGGGGGGAGCCGCATGAGCGCCAAGGATCAGCTTGATCAACGTTTGAGCTTCATGCGGTTCGACCATCGCTCGCGGGCGGCGCTGCAGGCGGCCAAGCCGGTGCTGGACGGGGCGATCCCCGAGGCGCTGGACAGCTTCTATGAACAGCTGCGGGGTTTCGCCGAGACGCGGGCCCTGTTCAAGGACGGCAAGGGCGAGGGCGCCCAGGCTCGTCAGGTGGCCCACTGGCGGCGGATGCTATCGGGCGACCAGGGCGCCGACTACGTGGCGGCGGTCGAGCGGATCGGTCAGTCCAACGCCCGCGCCGGCCTGGAGCCGCGCTGGTCGATCGGCGGTTACGCCTTGGTGCTGGACAAGCTGATACACGCGGTGCTGGGCAAGAAGTCTTCGGCCAAGGGTATGTTCGGCGGCGGCAAGATCGACGACAGCGCGGCCGATCAGGTCGCGGCCCTGACCAAGGCGGTGTTTCTGGACATGGACCTGGCCGTCTCGGCCTATTTCACGATGCTGCTGGAAGAGCGCGATCGCCTCGAAGCGCAGCGCCAGGCGGCCGAGCAACAGCAGGCCGCCGCCGTGGCGGCCCTGGGCGTGGCCCTGTCGCGCCTGGCGGCCGGCGACCTTTCGGTGCGCATCGACGGCCAGCTGTCGCCCGAGTTCGAACGCCTGAAGACCGACTTCGACAACGCCGCCGCGGCGCTGGACAAGGCCATGGGCGCGGTGTCGCGCGGGGCGCTGGACATCCGGGCCGGGACCGACGACATCGCCCGCGCCGCGGACGACATGGCCGAGCGCACCGAGCAACAGGCCTCGACCTTGCAGGAGACCGCCGCGGCCGTCGAACAGCTGACCGCCACGGTCGACCAGACCGCCAAGAGCGCCAAGGCCGTCTCGGCCCAGGTGCGCGAAGCCGCCGCCGACGCCCAGACCTCGGGCGAGGTCGTGACCCGCGCCGCCGAGGCCATGACCCAGATCGAAAGCTCCTCGGCCAAGGTCTCGCAGATCCTGGGCGTGATCGACGAGATCGCCTTCCAAACTAACCTCCTGGCCCTGAACGCCGGCGTGGAAGCGGCTCGCGCCGGCGACGCCGGCCGAGGCTTCGCGGTGGTCGCTCAAGAGGTGCGGGCCTTGGCCCAGCGTTCAGCCGAAGCGGCTAAGGAGATCAAGACTCTGATCGCCGATTCCAGCCGCCAGGTTGGCGAGGGCGTCGACTTGGTCGGCCGCACGGGCGAGGCCCTGCGCGGGATCGTCGCCAAGGTCGGCGTCATCGACACCCTGGTCGATGAGATCGCCGCCTCGGCCAACGAGCAGGCCGCCGCGCTCGGACAGGTCAATGTGGCGGTCAACCAACTGGACCAGGTGACCCAGCGCAACTCGGCCATGGTCCAGCAGTCGACCTCGGCCGCCCACGCCCTGCGCGCCGAGGCGGCCGACCTGTCCAACCATGTCGGCGGCTTCCGCACGGGTTCGGCCTCGGCCTCCGGCGGTAACGCCGTCCACCAGGCTCGCGAACGGGTGGCCGCCTTCGCGAGACCTGGGCGATAGGCCCGATTTGCTTTCCGCTTTCCCGGCGGCGCGCGCTATCAAGGCGACATGGATCGTAGACGCAGAATCCTGATCGTCGGGGGCGGCACGGCCGGATGGCTGACCGCGGCCTATCTGGCCAAGTC
>JAGIBE010000257.1 GCA_017744495.1 Caulobacter sp.
GCGCTGAAGTGGTCGGGCGGCTACGTCTGGGCCTGCAAGAACTACGACGGCGACGTGCAGTCGGACATCGTCGCCCAGGGCTTCGGCTCGCTGGGCCTGATGACCTCGGTGCTGATGACCCCGGACGGCAAGACGGTGGAAGCCGAAGCCGCCCACGGGACCGTCACGCGCCACTACCGCCAGCACCAGAAGGGCGAGTCGACCTCGACCAACTCGATCGCCTCGATCTTCGCCTGGACCCGCGGCCTGGCCCACCGCGCCAAGCTGGATGACAACGCCGAACTGGCCAAGTTCGCCGCCACCCTGGAAAAGGTCTGCATCGACACCGTCGAGAGCGGCTTCATGACCAAGGACCTGGCTCTGCTGGTCGGCGACAAGCAGTCGTGGCTGACCACCGAAGGCTTCCTCGACAAGATCGACGAGAACCTGAAGAAAGCGATGGCGGCCTAAGGCCTCCACCGTCCACTTCGATGGATCGCGAAGCGCCCCTCGGGAAACCGGGGGGCGTTTTTCGTTGCCCCCTTCACCGACGCCCGTCTCGCGCGAGAAACCTTGCGGCGCGGCGGGGATTAGGGTGTCTATGCGAACCTTAACCTTCTTCGCGCGGGGGCGGCGATGACAGTTCAGAAGCGGATCTGGGACCTGCTGGTCCTGGCCATCGTGGTCTTCGCCGCCGCCTTCGCCACCGCCCCCTGGTTCGCCTTCCGCGCCCTCAAGGCCGCCGCCCAGTACGAGGACGTGCAGGCGATCAGCGAACTGGTCGACTTCCCGGCTGTCCGCGGCAGCCTGACCGCCGAGCTGGACGAGAAGACCCCGGCCGCCGTCGCCCCCGCCGAGCCGCCCTCGATCTGGCGCGACCCGCTGAGCGTCTTCAAGCGGGCCATCGCCCCGATCGCCCCGCCCGAGCCCAAGGTCGACCGCTACCTGACCATCCAGGGTCTCTCGGCCCTGACGCGCGGCTACGCCCCCGGCGCCGCGCCGCCTGTCCCGCCCAAACCCGCCACGGCCATGGACAGGGCCAAGGCCGCCGTGGCCGGCCCGCACGCCACCATCGCTTACTGGGACCCCAACCGCGTGCGGATCAGCGTCAAGCGGCCCGGCCAGCCGGGCAAGACCACCGTCTTCACCTTCCGGCGCGACAAGCTCTTCACCTGGCGGCTGGTGCACATCCGCCTGCCCGTTGACGAACGTTGAGGCGACGAGGCGCTGAGCGGGCGCCGCTGGACCATCCGCCGTCGGCGATGTTATCGAGCCTTGCCTTGTTTCGGCCCCGACTCCTCCTCGGGCTTCAATCCCGCCGGTCGGCGCGCTTATCGCCGCTCCGCAGTTCCAGGGTAGCGCCTTGATCCATCTCCTGCTCGACGTGCCGCAGCGGGTCTTGCCGTTCTTCCTGCTGGTCGCGGCGGGCGTCACCCTGGCCCGGCTGCGCCTGTTCGACGCCCGGATGTCGGCGGGCCTGTCGACCTACGTCTACTGGATCGGTTTCCCGGCCCTGCTGGTGCACTCGCTGTCGCGGGTCGGCGCGCCGGACCGCGCCCTGGCCCTGGGCCTTGCCGCCTACGGCGCTTGCGCCCTGCTGGTCGTGGTGCTGATGGCCGCGATCGGCGGGGTGCTGAAGTGGACCCGCGAGGAGCGGGCCGGCGGTTCGCTGTCGGCCAGCCTGGGCAACAGCGCCTTCCTGGGCCTGCCCATCGCCGCCGCTGTGCTGGGTCCGGAAGCCGCCCGCCTTTCGGCCGGCGCCGTAGCGGTGGACTTCGTGGTCGTGGCCGCCATCGGCGTGGGCCTGCTGGGCTGGGCCGGCGGCCGCTCGACTTGGCGCTCGCTGATGCAGGCCCTGCGCAACCCTATCGTGCTGGCGGCCATCACCGGCTCGGCCATGGCCCTGCTGGGCCTATCCCTGCCCGGCGTGATCGACCGCGCGGTGGGCGCCGCCGCCGCCTCGGGCAGCCCCGTGGCCTTGGTCGCCCTGGGCGTCGCCCTGGGCCTCACCGGCCTGCCGGCCGCTGGCGTCCCCTGCGAGCCGACCGACGAGGAGCCCCCACCGATCCCCCGCTGGACGCCGATCATCGTCGCCGCCGTGGGCAAGCTGCTGGTCCTGCCGATCCTGGTCTGGTTCGCCACCGGCCTGGTCGACGCCGCCCTGCCCTTCCGCCTGGGCGCGACCCTGCTGGCCGCCACCCCGACGGCGGTCAACGTCTTCATCCAGACCAAGGCCTACAGCGTGTTCGAGCGCGGCGGAGCCCGGATCGTGGCCCTGACCACCGCCGTCTCCTGCGTCAGCCTGTCGGCGGTCGCGATTCTGCTGGAGCAATACGCGGGGGCGTGACCGTTTCGAGGGCGGCCAGATCGCTCTCGTCCTTCAACGCCACCCCGGTCAACCCCAGCCGCAAGGCCTCGCGGGCGTGCCAAGCCAGCTTGAACGCCGCCGTTTCGTAGCTCAGTCCCTCGGTGCGGATATTCGAGACGCAGTTGCGCTCGGCGCCGGTGCGCCCGACCTTCGGGGCGAAGGTGATGTAGGCCCCCAGGCTGTCGGGCGACGACAGGCCCGGTCGCTCGCCCACCAGCAGGATGACCAGTCGCGCCCCGAGCAGTTCCCCCACCGCGTCGCCCAGGGCCACGCGGGCCTGACGGGCGACGACCACCGGCCCCAGCCGCCAACCGGCCTCCCGCACCGCCGGCAGCAAGGCCTCGACCAGGGGCGCGGCGTGCGCGTGGACGGCGGTGCTGGACAGGCCGTCGGCGACCACGATCGCCACGTCGCAGGCCCCGCGCGTCCGGGCCACCAAGGCGGCGCGCCCGGCCTCCGACAGGGTCCGCCCCAGGTCCGGCCGACGCAGATAGGTCGCCCGGTCCGCGGCGGCGCTGTCGACGATCACCGTCTTAAGACCCAGCGCCTGAATCGCTTCCGCCGTCGCCTCGGCCTCGAACGGCGCATGGATCGCGTCCCGGGCCTGAGCGTGGGCCAAGGCGAAGTCCAGCACTTCGGAGGTCGGCAGGCTGGCCCCCGTCCGTCCCAGGGCGATGCGGGCCGGGGTGTGGCGACGCAGGGCGGTCCAGGGATCGGGCGTGACCCCCTCTGGCAAGGTTGGGGCGCTCATCGGCTTGCTCCGGCCGCCAGCAGCGGATGACCGGCGGCGCGGGGGGCCAGCCGCCCATCGGCCCCGGCGATCCGCGCCCGCTCCAGCCAGGCCTCGAACTCCGGCGCGCGCTTCAGGCCGAGCAGTTCGCGGACATAGAGGGCGTCGTGGAACGAGGTGGACTGGTAGTTCAGCATCACGTCGTCGGCGCCCGGCACGCCCATGACGAAGGTCACCCCGGCCGTGGCCAGCAGGGTCAGCAGGCTGTCCATGTCGTCCTGATCGGCCTCGGCGTGGTTGGTGTAGCAGACGTCCACGCCCAGCGGCGCGCCCAGCAGCTTGCCGCAGAAGTGGTCCTCGAGCCCGGCCCGGATGATCTGCTTGCCGTCGTAGAGGTATTCGGGGCCGATGAAGCCGACCACGCTGTTGACCAGCAACGGCTCGAAGGCCCGGGCCACGCCGTATGCCCTCGCCTCCAGCGTCTGCTGATCCACCCCGTGATGCGCCCCGGCCGAAAGGGCCGAGCCCTGGCCGGTCTCGAAATACATGACGTTGTCGCCGACCGTTCCCCGGCTCAGCGATCGCCCCGCCTCCAGCCCCTCGCGCAGCAGGTCCAAGGTCACGCCGAAGCTGGCGTTGGCGGCCTGCGTTCCCGCGATCGACTGGAACACCAGGTCGATCGGCGCGCCGCGCTCGATCAGTTGGATGGCCGTGGTCACGTGGGTCAGGACGCAGGACTGGGTCGGGATCTCGAACCGCTGGATCAGGTCGTCCATCAGCCGGGTCAGGTCGCCCAGCACGGACAGGCTGTCGCTGGCCGGGTTGATGCCGATCACCGCATCGCCGCAGCCGTACAGCAGGCCGTCCAGGATCGAGGCGGTGATCCCGGCCGGATCGTCGGTCGGGTGGTTGGGCTGCAGGCGCACGGCCATGGTCCCGGGCAGGCCGATGGTGTTCCGGAACTGGGTCGTCACCTTGCACTTGGAGGCCGCCAGGATCAGGTCCTGGTTGCGCATCAGCTTGCTGACCGCCGCAGCCATCTCCGGCGTCAGGCCCGGCGCCAGAGCGGTCAGGACGGCGGGCGTGGCCTGCTCCGACAGCAGCCAGTCGCGGAACCCGCCCACGGTCAGCGACGCCACCGACGCGAAGGCCGTCGCCTCGTGGCCGTCGAGGATCAGGCGCGTGACCTCGTCGGCCTCGTACGGGACCAGGGCCTCCGTCAGGAAGGTCTTCAGCGGCAGGTCGGCCAGGGCCGTCTTGGCGGCGACGTTCTGCTTGGCGCTGGTCGCGGCGATGCCCGCCAGGGCGTCGCCCGAACGCGGCGGCGAGGCCTTGGCCAATAGGTCGGCCAGGCTCTCGAAGGTCCAGGTGGTTCCGCCCAGGGTCGCGCGATAGGCCATGAGGCGAAGGTTGGCGCCGATGGACGCGGCTGGGAAGCGGACGGCGGCGCTCCGTGCTCATCTGCCAGTTCGGCGGGCGCCGGCCTACGACCATGGGAACCTTGCGTCGACAACGCTGTCAGCTACGGTGCCCGCAACCCGAAACGGGGCGTGGGAGGACGCATGCTCAAGACCCTGGCCTTGACCCTGGCGCTCGCGGTCGCCGCGCCGGCCGTCGCCGCCCCTCGCGCGCCGCTGGCCCTGGCCGAGGTCCCCAAGGCCGCCGGCTCGGCGATCAGCCTGTTCAACGGCAAGGATCTGAGAAACTGGGACGCCTGGCTGGGCTATGCCGACCCGGCCCTGACCTACAAGCGTCCGCCCGTCGCGCCGCTGGGCGTCACGCCCCTGAGCGCCGAAGTCTTCAAGGTGGTGGTCGAGGACGGCCGCCCGGCGATCTATGTCAGCGGCAAGACCTGGGGCAGCCTGGTCCACAAGGGCGACTTCCAGAACTATCATCTGCGTCTTCAGTACAAATGGGGGGCCGGCCGCTGGCCGCCACGCGCGAACCAGGCGCCCAATAACGGCCTGCTCTATCACTCGCACGGCGCGCCCGGCGCGGTCTGGGGCACCTGGAGCCAGTCGGTCGAGTTCGAGATCATGATCGGCTCGATCGGCATGGTCGTGCCCGTCGGCGAGGCGATCAGCGTCACGACCAACGCCGTCGACGACCCGGCGCTGATCTCGCCCAAGCTGCGGTTCGCCCCGAACGGCCGGACCCAGATCGCCAAGGGCGGCACGGCCAACTGGAACGTCGAGGCCTATAGCGACGCCGAGAAGCCCGCCGGCCAATGGAACACCCTGGACCTGTATGTGCTGGGCGACCGGGCGATCCACGTGGTCAACGGCGTGCCGGTGATGGAGGTCCGCGACCTCAAGGCGGACGGCCAGCCCCTGACCCACGGCGCGATCCAGCTGCAGTCCGAGGGGGCCGAGACCTTCTTCCGCGACATCGTGCTGGAGCCGATCACCAGCCTGCCGAAGGTGGCCGCGCCCTAGCCGAACACCGCCACCTTGAAGACCATGTTGACGATGGCCGCGAAGCCCAGCAGCAGCAGGCCCAGCGAGACCATGAAGGTGATCGACACCGGGAACCGGCTGTCGCCGTGGATCAGCCCCTGGCGCTTCATCTCGCGGCGGGTGTGACGCAGCTCCATCATGAACTGTACGTGATGGATCATGCCGACGATCAGCATGACGATGCCCAGCAGCACCAGGATGATGCCGAAATTGCGCGCCGCGTTGGGATTGGCGATCGTCCCCGCCTCGTGGAGCTTCTGGAACGTCTGGTAGATCGTGAAGCCGAAGCCGATCAGCGACAGCGAGGTGCGGATCACCGACATCAGGGTCCGGTCGTCGCTCATCCGGGTGCGCTGGAACGACATGCCCGTGCGCCGCATAGACATCTCGGTGCGGTGGGTCGAGAGGCTGGTCCGGTAGGTCGACAGGTCGCTGCGATATTCCGACAGGTCGGTGCGGTGCTCCGACAGCTTGGTGCGGAAGGTCGAGAGCTTGGTGCGGTGGGTGGAATACTGCACCGAGGCGAACTCGGGCTGGGCGCTTACTTCCGGCAAGGCCGGCGGCGACGGCAGCTCGATCCGCTCGGGGCGTTTGGGAAGCTCCGGCTTGTTGGACATGACGTTACGCATCCGAGCGAGTGACGGTCGACGCGAAGAGTCGCGGCGCCGGCCCCTACGGTCCATCCGGGTTTCCCCTAGTTCGGCGCGACGCGGTTTCCTGAGGTCCCCGATACACTGTGCGCCTCCAGGTAGGTGGCCACCGCCTGGGCCATGGCCCGCGAGGCGCGGGCGTCCGGATGGCGGTTATGGGGGATCAGCCAGCTCGGATCGATCTTTACGATCAGGTACGGCAGCCCCGCCTCGTCCAGGACCCGGCGGCGCAGGTCGGCCTCGACCGGAGTCTCTGGGCGCAGCTGCGGTACGAGGATCAGCGGGACCGCGCCGCGTCGATGGGCCAGGGCGACCGTGTCGGCCAGGGCGGCGCGGCTGGTGGCCACACCCCGGTCGATATCGCGCTCGGAACGATACGGCACGGCTCGCCGCGCCACCTCGACCAGCTTCAGCGAACGCGTCGGCGGCCGCCAGGTCAGGTCGGGCTCCAGATGCGGACGGTCGACATCCATCGTCCGTCGCAGCAGGGCCGGCATGAACAGGGCCACCACCGCCACGGGGTGTTGGAAACCGGGCAGCTCGTCGCGCAGCCGCAGATAGGATTGGTCGGTGGCGTAGCCCTCGACGGCCAGGTTGGCGCTCTGGACGCCGGTCAGGGCCTCGACCTGGGCCGGCAGGGACTCGTCCCAGGTCAAGCCGTGACCCACCATCACGGACTCGCCGGTGAACAGGATGGTCGGACGTGCCGGATCCACCCGGTCGCCCAGCCGCCGCACGCGGCGGCCCTGGGCGTCGAAGGCGTAGGCGATGTCGCGTCCACCCAGCCGCCCCACGCCCTCCCGCGAAGGGATGAACGTCCAGCCCAAGCGGCGGTCGCGATGGCGCAGCGGTTCACGCGGGGCCGGCACTTCTTGCGTCCCCAGCCAGGGCAGGCGCGACAGCAGGAACTCGCTGGCGACCAGTGACAGCACCACCGCCAGGGTGACCGGCGCGATCTCGTAGGCAAGCCGGCCGAGTGGGACAACGGCCACCTTCCGCCCGGCCCACGACCGCACGAGGAACACCAGCGCCAGACCCAGGATCGCGACCCCGATCCGCAGCACGTTCAGGATCAGCACCTGCCGCTCGCGGGGCGTATAGAAGTCCGGCAGCACGTGCCGGTCCAGCCAGTGCGCGTCGGCCGCCGCCGCCCAGCCGAGCAGGGCGAGACCCAGCAAGACGACCACCAACTCCGCCGCCAGGCCGCGCGCCTTCGACGGCGTCGCGACGGGGACTCCGGCCCGCTCAGCCAAGTGTTGATCCTCCCTCGCGGATGATATTGGATGGCCGCCGGAAGGGACCCTGCCGCATGCAATCCCCGCTGTCATCGGTCCACCGATGGGTCTGGCGCGACGCCCGGCGGCGCGCCAATAACCTCCTGCGCTTCGCGGAGGTCGAGGCGGACGGGGGCCGCGACCTGGTCCGGGCCGCCGAGCAGACGAAAGACCCCCTCCTCCGCCGCCTGTTCCTGGTCCATGCCCTGGACGAGCAGCGCCACGCCGGCCTGTTCCGCCAGCGCGGCTTGGCCCTGCTGGCCACCCTGCCCGCCGGCCGCGACGGGGATGGCCGCACCGACTGGCTGGCGCCCGGCGAACGGGGCCTGGACGACCTACGGGTCGAACAAGAGCGCGACGGCGCCCTGCTGGCCTTCCTGCACCTGTCGGAGAAGGCCGCCGCCCGTGACTTCACGCACTACATCGCCGTGCTCGACGGCGATCCGCCGACCCGCGAGGTCTTCGAGAAGGTGTGCCGCGACGAGGCTTTCCACATGAATTACACCCATGCCCAGTTGCTCAGGGTCGCCCCAAAGGACCACGGCCGCTTGCTGTGGATGGCCCGTCTGCGCCGCCTGTGGTCGCTGTACCTGCGGTTCGCCGGGGCCTTGGCCTCGGTGATCGGCACGGTGGTCCTGACCGTGCAGTACTTCGTCTTCTTGCCGCCCTTCGCTCTGGCCGCCCGCCGCGCCCAGCGCCGCGAGCCCGAGGGCTGGACGCCGATCGCCGCCGAGCGCAACGGCGCGGCCCTGAAACGGCAATACTGATGAAGATCCTCGGGATCTCGGCCCACTATCACGACGCCGCCGCGGCCTTGGTGGTGGACGGCCTGCCGGTCGGGGCCGTGCAGCAGGAGCGCCTGTCGCGCCGCAAGAACGACGCCGCCTTCCCGCTGGAGGCCATCGAGTGGTGCCTGGATAGCGCCGGCCTGGAGCCCGAGGACTTGGACGCCGTGGTCTTCTACGAGCGGCCTATGCTGAAGTTCGACCGCATCCTGGTCAGCGCCCTGTGCGCCTTCCCCCACGGTCGGGGCGCCTTCGCCCACGCCATGAAAAACAGCCTCGGCGAGAAGGCCTGGGTGCGGGGCCTGATCACCGCCCAGCTGGGCGTGCGCCGCGACCGCGTCCTGTTCACCGAGCACCATCAGTCGCACGCCGCCGCCGCCTTCCTGACCGCCCCCACCCGGCACGCGGCGATCATGACCACCGACGGGGTCGGCGAGTGGGCCACCCTGACCGTCGGACGCGGCCAGCGGACGCTGAACGGCCCAACGCGCATCGTCCTCGACCGCGAGGTGCGCTTCCCCCACTCACTGGGCATGCTGTACTCGACCTTCACCGCCTATCTCGGCTTCTCGGTCAACGAGGGCGAGTACAAGGTCATGGGCCTGGCCGCCTACGGCCAGCCGACCTTCGTGGACCAGGTCCGCAAGGTCATCCACAGCACGGGTGACGGCGCCTTCGCCCTGGACCTCGACTATTTCGCCTTCCACACGACGGTGGCCCGCTCGTACTCCAAGCGCTTCGTCGAGCTCTTCGGTCCGCCCCGCCAGGCATACGAGCCCATCGACCTGGCCACGCCGGACGGCCGCCGCTTCGCCGACATCGCCGCCAGCGTCCAGGCGGTGCTGGAGGAGATCCTGGTCGACATGACCCGGCGGCTGCACGCCGAGACCGGCCTGCCGGACCTGTGCCTGGGCGGCGGAGTGGCGCTGAACGGCGTGGCCAACGCCCGCATCCTCCGGGAGTCCGGCTTCGAGCGCCTGTTCGTGCCCCCCGCCCCCGGCGACGCCGGCTCGGCCCTGGGGGCGGCGCTCTACGCCGACCGCATCCACTTCGGCAATCCCGACCGCGACGTGCCCGACCATCCGTTCTGGGGCCCGGCCGTCGATGACGCCGAGCTCGCCCGCCTGGCCGGCGAGGACGGCCTGCCGGTCGCCGACCTCGACGAGGCCGCCCTGATCGAACGGATCGCCGACGACCTCCTCGCCGGCCGCGTGGTCGGCTGGATGGAGGGCGCGACGGAGTTCGGCCCCCGGGCCCTGGGCCATCGCAGCATCCTGACCGCCCCGCACGACGCCGCCATGCGCGACCGGCTCAATCGCGACATCAAGTACCGCGAGGAGTTCCGCCCCTTCGCCCCCGTCGTGCCGATCGAGGCGGCCGACCGCTATTTCGAGCTGCCGCCCGGCGGAGCGCGGCTGGCGCGGTTCATGTCCGGCGTCTTCCCCGTCCGCCCCGAATGGCGCGAGCGGCTGGCGGCGATCACCCATGTGGACGGAACGGCCCGGGTCCAGACCGTCGAGCGCGACATGGCCCCGCGCCTCCACGCCCTGCTGGAGGCCTACGGCCGCCGCTCGGGCATGCCGGTGCTGCTGAACACCTCGTTCAACCTGGCCGGCGAGCCGATCGTCAACCGGGTGGTCGAGGGCTACTCGACGTTTCGGCGCTCGGGGATCGACGTGCTGGTCGCCGGCCGCTCCCGGATCGTCAAGCGCGCCCTGGCCCAGGCTTCCCCAATGGGACCGAATGAACCAAGGGAGGAACTCGCATGATCCGCCGTCGTGGACGCATCCATCGCCAGATGATCGTGCTGGGCAGCATGGCCGGCTCGACCCTGGACCTGGTCCAGGGCCTGTGGCGCGGCCCGTCCGGCCGTCGCTGGCTGGTCCCTCTGGCCGTCTTTCTATGTTTGACCGGCGGGGTGCTGATCCTGGCCGTCACCGTCGAGGCCCTTGCGCCGTTCGTCTACGCGATCTTCTGAGCGTGGAGGACGCCTTCCGCCCCCTGCTCGCCTGTCCGGCATGCGGGGGCGTCCTGGCGGCCGACTGGACGTGCGGAGGCTGCGGCGCCCGCTACGGCGAGGCTGACGGCGTCGTTGACCTGCGCCTGCCGGGCGACGCCCGCACCGAGGCCGTCCGCGCGTTCTACGGCCACGCGCCCTTCCCCGGCTATCCGCCGCGCGACAGCCTGGACGGCCTGCGGGCCCGGGCCGAGCGCAGCCCGTTCGCCCGCCTGCTGGACCGCGCCATTCCCGGCGACGCCCGCATCGTCGAGGTCGGCTGCGGCACCGGCCAGATGAGCCTCTACCTGGCCCGCGCCGACCGGCTGGTGGTCGGCGCCGACCTGACCCGCGCCTCCCTGGATCTGGGCGCGGCCGCCGCCCGGCGATTCGGCTCCCGAAACGTGCTGTTCGTCGAGACCGACCTCAACGCCCCGGGCCTGGCCGAGGGGGCCTTCGACGTGGTCGTCTCGCTGGGCGTGCTGCATCACACGCCCGATCCGAGGGCCGCTTTCCGCCGGCTGGTCCGGCTGGCTCGGCCTGGCGGCGTGATCGTGCTGGGCCTCTACAACGCCGTCGCCCGCCTGCCCCTGAGGCTGCGGCGGACCATCGCCCGCCTGACCGGCTACCGCTGGATTCCCTTCGACCCGGTGCTGCGATCCCGGGAATCCGAGCCCGAACGCCACGCCGCCTGGCTGCGCGATCAGTACCGGCACCCGGAGGAGCACCGGCACACCCACGGCGAGGTGCTGAAGTGGTTCACCGAGACCGGCGTCGACTACGTGCGGTCCTATCCCAGCACGGTGCTCGGCGACGAGCCGGAGGACCTGTTCGAACCGGCAGCCGACAACTGGGCGTTCGAGGCGTGGCTGAGCCAGGTGGGTTGGATGGGATCGCTGGGAGGCGAAGGCGGGTTGTTCGTGATGGTGGGTCGGATCGCGGACGCCGCCACGTGACGCGTCCTCCGCCCCCTATGGGGGCGGACAGACGGGCGAAGCCCGTCAGGTGGGGGCAAGTGGGTGTAATCTCACGCCTCAGCTGTGAGCGGATGGGAAGGGTGCGAAGCGCCCGGGCCTCGCCCGGATGATTTGCTTTGTAGATACCGTTTCGACGAAGTCTAAGCGCTTCGCGTGGCCGTTATCCGGAAGCCTTCGGATCGCGGATTTTTAACCCGCTCCGATGGAGGTCCCCGACGGGCGGAGAGTTGGCGCTCTCCGGACCGCCCGGGCGATTTCAGCCCGGGCCTGTCGGCTCCATCCGTCTGTCCTGAGCGCCAGAGCTTCGTCCCGATGTTTCAGGGAACCTGCTCCAATTCCAACCCAGGACGTCCCCGAAGGGACACGACGGAAAGAGCCTTCCCGCTCGACCACCCCCGAAAGCCGCATCGGTCGCCGTACGTGCGCCCTCCCCGTGCCTTCAGGTGGTATGATTATGCGGCCGCCGGGAAGGGTGAGGATAAGTTTGGTCGAGAAAATTTAGAGCGTTGATTTCGCTGAGGTTCGCCTCGACTTATCCTCCAATAGACCCGTCCCTCCCCTTTATGGGGAGGGTGGCCCTGGCAGCGCCAGGGTCGGGTGGGGCTTGCTGAATCGGAACGTCAGCCTCCCCTGCACCGATCCCCCACCCGTCGGCTTCGCCGCCACCCTCCCCACAAGGGGGAGGGACTGGGGCCTTGCCGGCCCCGCCCCTGACGTCATCGCCGCAGCGGCGCCGCCTCGCCTTAAAGCCTTGATAGCGAGCCTGCTCTGGCGTCCGGCCGTGTCAAGGACCGGCTCCACCGGCCGCGTCGCGGCGGCGCGACGCGCCGTCCTTGACACGGCCGGACGCCAGAGCTCCGATTCACCAAGGGTTTAAGGTGAGGCTTCACCCGCATGGACGGATGAAGCGATAAAGCCGGTGGAGGCTTCCACCAGATTGCAAAGCCGCTCATCGCAAAGATCGCGAAGGCGACCTAAAGGGGGATCGGCGCATGATGATCTTAGGATTGATCCTCGCAGTCTTCGCCATACTGCTGACCCTGAGCATCGAGAAATCCTACAAAGACCAGACCGGCGTAAATGCGCCCTCCCGGCGCACGATGAGCTATCTCCGACGTCGGGCACGGGAGAAGGGCATCACCGTTGCTGAAGCCCACGACCAATGGCTGACGAGAAAGCAGAAGGCGGCGGGCATACCGCCGGACCAGCCACCTACGAATTCCAAAATAGTGGATAGCGGTCGCGGGTATACGATCGTCTATGCGGGACGTAACGGGGACGAGGCGAGTCTGATATTCCATTGCCGAGCCTGCGGCGGCAACATCATGCATGTTGACGACGACGAGACCGCTCCTCAATCACTGGTGACCTGTAAGGCCTGTTGTCAGCCTTTTGGTACGGTCCAGCAGCTTCAAGATAGCGGTCAAGAATACATGGCAAAGTTAGGCGTGAAGACGACCACATCGACCATGTATCGTACCGATGGCACCCCGGTGGTGTGGCGCTGAACAACGGTAGCTAACTGCCCGACGCCGATCTACGCCCCAAGGGCATTCAGAGACTTAGTAGGCCTGGAGGGACTCGAACCCCCAACCAGACCGTTATGAGCGGTCGGCTCTAACCATTGAGCTACAGGCCCCCAAGACCCGGGAGCGACGCGGCGCGCGCTCCGTTCGGAGGACGGGTCGATTAGCATGGGCTGCACGCGGCTTAAAGGTCCGGTTCAGGTTGAGCCTGTCAGGACTGGGCGCGTTCCCCGCCGGTCACGCCTTCGCCGCCGGCGACGGGGACGCTAGGGTCGCGGCGCCGAAGCCGCATGGAGAACGACGACTATGACCGCCCTGATGAGCCGCCCTCGTCACCTTAAGGCCGCCAAGATCGCCCTGGTCGGCGTCCTGCTGACCTCCGCCGCCGTGGCCCTGCCCGCCTACGCGGACAGCGCCGACGCGGCCTTCCGCGCCACGACGCTGAACCTCTCGGCCCAGGGCGAGAGCAAGGTTACGCCCGACATGGCCACCATCACCCTGGGCGTCCAGACCGATGGCGCGACCGCGGCCGCCGCCCTGTCGGCCAACGCCGCTCAGATGACCAAGGTGGTGGCGGCGCTGAAGAAGGCCGGGATCGCCGACCGCGACATCCAGACCTCGAACCTCAGCGTCAATCCGCAATACGTCTACGAGCAGAACCAGCCGCCCAAGCTGAACGGCTACCAGGCCAGCAACCAAGTGACGATCCAGGTGCGCGACCTGGCGAAGCTCGGCCAGACGGTCGACGCTACGGTCAACGCCGGCGCCACCAATGTGGGCGGCATCAGCTTCGGCCTGCAGGACCCCAAGGCCGCCGAGGACGCCGCGCGGCTGGACGCGGTCAAGGCCCTGCAGGCCAAGGCCGATCTCTACAGCCGGGCCACCGGCTACAAGATCGTCCGCCTGGTCACCCTGGGCGAAGGCGGCGGCTACACCCCCGCCCCGCCGATGCCGGTCCCGATGTACGCCATGGCCAAGCGCGAGATGGCCGACTCCAGCCCGGTCTCGGCCGGCGAGCTGAAGGTGCGGGTGGACGTGTCGGCGACGTACGAGCTGGCGAGGTAGTTCAGGCTCCCTTCCCCCTTGATGGGGGAAGGGTCGGGGATGGGGGTGACACGGCGGTTCAGCCGCCGACGCCGCACTCACCCCCCCCTGCCCCCTTCCCATCAAGGGGAGGGGAAATCTTTTACAGCCCCGCCTTGGCGAAGGCCTCTTCCACGCGCTCGCCCACCTCACGCCCAGGCAGGGCGCGTTCGCCCTCCATGATCGCGACGTACGACAGCCCGTGGTCCGGCTTGCCCTCGCCGACCGGCACGGGGCCCATGGCCCAGCCGATGGTGTTGGCGCCGGGGCCCGAGGGGCAGCTGGTGAAGCGGGCCGGCTTGCCGATCGCGCCTTCCAGCACGGTCTGGGCCGTGGTGGTCCGCCCGTCGCAGGTGGGCACGTTGCGGGCGCAGGTGATGTAGCCGCCGCCGGTCCAGACCACCTTGCCGGCCTTGTCGGCCAGAAGCACGCAGGTGTTGGGCCCGCCGATGGCGCGGCCGACGGCTTCCGACAGTTGCTGCTCGTCGACGCCCTTGGGCAGCTTGGGCGAGCAGGCGGCGAGCAGGAGGCCCGCCGTGGTCAAGACAACGGCGGAACGGCGCATGCTCAGGCGGCCTTCTTGATGCGGTTGCCGTCTTCCAGCAGCACCACGGTCGGGGCGTAGTTGCGGGCCTCTTCGGCCGGCATCTGGCAGTAGGTGACCACGATCACCGTGTCGTTCTTCTGCACCAGGCGGGCGGCCGCGCCATTGACGCCGATGACCTTGGAGCCGCGCGGCGCCTCGATGGCGTAGGTGGTGAAGCGGGCGCCGGTGGTGATATTCAGCACGTCCACCTGCTCGTTGGGCAGGATGTTGGCGGCGTCCAGCAGGTCGCGATCGATGGCGATCGAGCCTTCGTAGTCGAGGTCGGCCTGAGTGACGGTGGCCCGGTGGAGCTTGGCCTTCATCATCGTCAGCAGCATGGCGGAATAACCCTATCCATTTGAGATATATGCGGATTTCTCGGGCCGCCACACACATGACCCGTGATCAGTCTGGCCATATAGACAGGATGCGGGCCGCGTTCAATCGCGGTGCAGCAAAGAGCCACACACCGACAAAGGTTAACAGCGCCGCTTGGGCGCCTTATGGTCGAGATAACGGCGTAATGCGAGGGGGCTCTCATGCGACTGGTGACAGGCTTGGTGCTGGGCGGGATCGTGGCCGCCGGCGCGTTGGGGGCGGCGCTGTCGCAGACAAGGATCGATCCGGCGACCGGGACCCAGGTCCCCGGCGCGGCCCCCGCCACGACCGCGCCCACGCGCCCCGGCATCGCCGTGTTCAACCGCGTCCCGCCGCGCGGCGGCCAGGTGGACTGGAAGGCGGCGATCGGCGGCCTGCGCCAGAGCGGCGGCGGCAATCCCGCTCCGAACCTGAACCAGGCCGCCGTCGACATGACCCGCGTGCCGATCCTGCTGCCCACGGACGCCGACCTGACGGCCGGGGCGCGGATCTATTCGTTCGGCGACTACTACACGATCACCGCCGACGCGCCGGGCGCGGGGGTGTCGCTGACCGGCACGACCGCCGTGGTCCCCCTGCCCGCCGACACGCCGCTGAAGGTGACGCCGATGGGCCCGGAGGGCGCCACCTCGCAGCGCACGGTGGACGGCCAGCTGATCAGCTTCGTCCGCTACGGCGTGCTCTACACGGTGGAGGTGCGCTGCGACGCGCCTACCGATCCGCGCTGCGCCGACGACAACTACGCCCGCGGCCTGGCCGCCAAGACGACCGCCGTGGTGATGGGCGCGGCCGCCCGCGCCGCCGCCGGCCTGGGGGGCTGAGACGATGCGCAAGCTGCTGTTCCTCTCGCCCCTCGTTCTCGCCCTGGCTTTGGGCGCCTGCGACGACACTAAAAAGCCCGCCGCGCCCGGCTCGACCGGCGGCGAGGTCAAGACGCCCGCCGCGTCGCCGGAGCCCGGTCCGCCGACGCCCGACGACCAGCCGTCCGACGGCGGAGCCGAGCAGCCGTCCAGCGAGCCGATCCCGCCCGCGCCCGGTCCGCCGGCCCAGCCCGCCAGCCCGCCGCCCGCTTCGCCCGCGACCTTCAACCACGACGCGCCGGGGGTGATCCCCGCCGGCCAGGGTCACGGCTATCTGGACCGCACGGTGTGGTCGCCCAACATGTGCTGGCCGCTGCAGGACGACGCCTTCGCCAATTCCCAGGTCTACGGCCACGGCGGCGGCATGGGTCCGGCGGGGACCAGCCAGTGCGACGCCGCGAACTACAGCCTGCCCTGGCACGACACCTTCTGCGAGGCCCGCTCGCGCGACAATCCGCTGTGCGCCGGCGGCGGCACAGGCCACCAGGGTCAGGACATCCGCCCGGCCGCGTGCAAGAAGAACCAGTACTGGGCGGTGGCGGCCGAGAAGGGCGTGATCACCGACATCGGCAGCTACACGGTCACCCTGACCGCGTCGGCCGCCCCGCACCGGGTCTATCGCTACCTGCACATGCAGATGGCGGCCCTGGCGGTGCACGAGGGCGACACGGTGGTCGCCGGCCAGAAGCTGGGCAAGGTCAGCAACGACTTCGGCGGCACGCCCACGACGATCCACCTGCACTTCGAGCTGCGGGCGGGGGTGGCGGGCGTGACCACCGACGGCAAGCCGGTGGTGCTGCACACCTTCTTGCCGCCGTATATGAGCTTGGCGGAGGCGTATCAACGTAAGCTGAACGGCGGGACCTGCAGCTGAGCGGCTCCGCCCCCTATGGGGGCGGACAGACGGCGCAGCCGTCAGGTGGGGGCAAGTGGCGAGGCAGTGCGCGCCGACTTGCCCCCTCCGGGCCTTCGGCCCTCCTCCCCAATAGGGGGAAGAGCTTAATCCGTATGTCTCTTCAGAAACCCCGTCATCTCGGCCAGCACCGGCATCTTGCTCCGCAGCGGCCGCGACAGGGCCAGCATCGGACCGGCATGGGCGACGCCCGCATAGCGCCGCTCCTCGACCGTGGCTCCGGCCTCGCGCAAGGCGGCGGCCAGGCGGCGGGTGTTGCGCGGGCGGACCAGGGTGTCGTCCTCACCGGTGGCCAGGAAGGCCGGCGGGCTGTCGGCCCGGGCGTAAGCGATGGGCTGGGTGGCCGGCAAGTCCTCTGCCTGGCCGAAGGTGCGGTGGGTCACCGGGCTGTCCAGCGGCAGGAAGGCGTAGGGCCCCGACAGGCCGGCGAAGGCCCGCACCACCTTGGGATCGACGCCGGCGGCGGTCAGGTAGCGGTCGTCCAGGGCCAGCATGGCGGCGTTGTAGGCGCCCGCCGAGTGGCCGGCCAGCACGAGACGGTCCGGGTCGCCGCCCAAGGCGCGGGCATGATCGACGGCCCAGCGCACCGCCTGTGCCCCGTCCTCCAAGAAACCGGGATAGACGGTGTCGGGATGCAGGCGATAGTCCGGGACCAGTGTCAGGAACCCCTGGGCCGCCAGGGCCCGCCCGGCCCAGCCGTAGTCCCGCCGCCGCCCCGCGTCCCACGATCCACCGTAGAAAAACACCAGGACCGGCCACGGGCCGCCGCCCGTCGCCGGGGCGTAGACGTCGAGCTTCAGGCGCGGGAACGATCCGAAGGGAGCGTGGGCGACGACGCGGCGGGCCGGATCCTTGGGGACCACCGCGCCGAACAGGGCGACCGGCGCCAGGTTGCGGCGCGCCCACGCGGCCAAGGCGGCCTGACGTCCCATCGACCCGACCATCCGCGCCCTCCTGCCTCGCCGTCCGTCTCTCTTAGCGCGTTCGGACGACACAGGCGAAGCTTGACCCGCCTGGACGCGCTGGAGAAGCTTCCTTCAGGTGAAACGGGGGGACTCGCTTGATCGCGCATCTACTGGCCGCCGCCCTAATCGTCGCGCCCGACGCCACGGCCGCTCCCGAACCCACCGTCGACGCTCAAGGCGACTGGGTCGGCGTGCTGGCCGAGTCAGCCGACGCCAAGCTGCGCGTCGCCGTGCACCTCAAGCGCCGGGACGCCGGCCTGATCGGCGTGATCGACAGCCCCGACCAGAAGGCGTTCGGCCTGCCACTGGTCAACATCCGCCAGGACGGCGCCGCGCTGGCCTTCGACCTGCCCTCGGCCCAAGGCCGCTACGAGGGCCGCTGGGACGTCGCGCGCCGGGCCTATGTCGGCCGCTGGACCCAAGCCGGCGCCGCCACCGACTTGGTCCTGGCGCGCGGCGGCTATCCGCACGTTTTCGACGTCGACTGGACCACCCCGCCCGATCCCGGCCTGCGCTACACCCCCGCCCGCCGCGCCAAGGCCCGCATCGGCCCCGACCTGGCGGTCGGCAAGTGCCTGAACATGTCCGACATGCTGGAGGCGCCGACCGAAGGGGCCTGGGGGCCGGCCATCGCCGACGACGACTTCGAGATCATCCGCGAGGCGGGCTTCAAGACGGTGCGGCTGCCCGTCGCCTTCTCGGCCCATGCCGCCGAGGTCCCGCCCTACACGATCGACCCGGCCTTCATGGCGCGCGTGAAGTCGGTGGTCGCCCTGGCCGGCGCCTCGCGCCTGAACGTCCTGCTGGACATGCATAACTACGACGCGGTGATGCGCGACCCGGACGGCCAGTCCGCCCGCTTCACGGCCCTATGGCGACAGGTCGCTACGGCCTTCGCCGACGCCCCGCCCAGCGTCTGGTTCGAACTCCTGAACGAGCCGCACGACAAGCTGACCAACGACAACCTGGGCCCGCTCTACGCCCCGGCCCTGGCGGCGATCCGGGCGACCAATCCCAGGCGTCCGGTGATCGTCGGGGGCATGTGGAACAACCTCGACAAGATGCTGACGTTCCAGATGCCCGACGATCCCTACGTCGTGCCCACCTTCCACTATTACGATCCGTTCCTGTTCACCCACCAGGGCGCGGCCTGGGCTGATCCGACCCCGCCGATGGGCCGGGCGTTCGGCTCGACGGCGGACAAGGCCGAGCTGGACGCGGGCGTGGCCAAGGTCCGCGACTACATCGCCCGCACCGGCCGCGCGCCATTCGTCGGCGAGTACGGCGCGCAGGACGACCCGCGCGTGCCGCTGGCGCAGCGCGTGCGCTACTACGGCGCGGTCAGTTCAGCCTTCGCGTCGGTGGGCGTCGACAGCTGCGCCTGGGGCTATCGCACGGGTTTCCGCATCCGCGAGGGCGACCGGTGGCTGCCGGGCATGATCGAAGCGATCAAGGCGACCAAGCCCTAGCCACGCCTAGAGCTTGTAGCCGCCCGCCAGGATCTTGGCGTGGACCGCCTTGGTCAGCTTGATGTAGCCCTTGCTCGGATCGCGGAAGTACAGCGGATCCTTGGTGTTGGCCGGGTCGAAGCCGTCCTTCACCAGGTCGATCTTGCGGTACTTGAAGGTGCCGGTCGTCTCGATCTCGGGCTGCAGGCGCACGAAGATCGGCCGGGCGTAGACGGGCAGCTCGCGGTCGACATATTCGGCGAGGGCGGCGATCTCGAACTCGGGGCCCACCACCAGGGCCGCCATGCCGGCCTTGCCGTCCAGGTCGCCCACCGGCACGCCGTAGACGTTGACCTCCTTGACGCCAGCCACCCCCGACAGGCGCTCGGACACCTCGCTGGTGGCGACGTTCTCGCCCTTCCAGCGGAAGGTGTCGCCGATCCGGTCGACGAAATAGAGGTAGCCGTCGCTGTCGGTGCGCATCAGGTCGCCGGTGCGGAACCAGGCGTCGCCCTTCTCGAACACGTCGTGCAGGATCTTCTTCTCGGTGGCGGCCTTGTCGGCGTAGCCGGTGAAATTGCTGCGGGCGTCGCTGGCGATGTGGCCGATGCACTCGCCGATCTCGCCCGGCGCGGCCTCGATGCAGCAGCCGTTGACGCCGCGCACCGGGGTCTCGGTCTCGACGTCGAACTTGACGATGCGGATGTTGAACTTCTTCTTCAGATAGCCGGGCACCCGGCCGATCGCCCCGCGCCGGCCGTCGAAGTTGAACAGCGAGACGTTGCCCTCGGTCGCGCCGTAGAACTCCAGCACGCCGCCGACCTTGAAGCGGTCCAGCATCACGTCCCAGACGTCCGGGCGCAGGCCGTTGCCGAAGATCAGGCGGATCTTGTGGGCGTGCTCGTTGGGCGTCTCGGGGTGGTTGGCCAGGTAGCGGCACAGCTCGCCGATATAGACGAACATGGTGCAGTCGTTGGCGACCACATCGTCCCAGAAGGCGGTGACCGAGAACTTCTTGCGCAGCACCACCGCCCCGCCGTTCAGCAGGGCCGCGCCCATGGCGCAAAGGCCGCCGGTGGCGTGGTAGAGCGGCAGGGTGATGTAGATACGGTCGGTGGCGCGGGCGTCGGTCGAGCCGGCGAAGCCGCGCATGTAGAGCTGGGCGCGCATGTGGGTGATGCGCGCGGCCTTGGGCATGCCCGTGGTGCCGCTGGTGAAGATGTAGAGCGCGGTGTCCTTGGCGGTCAGGCCGTTGCGGGCGGTCAGGCGGTCGGGCCGCAGCTGGCTGCAGCTTTTCAGGGCGTTGGCCAGGTCCCGCTGGTCGCCCGTGGCCGGACCCAGCACCCACTGCTGCACATGGCGGCCCAGCGTGGCTTTCACCTGCTCGAAGCAGGGCGAGGTCTCGGGATCGACGATGCAGTGCAGGGCCTGAGAGATGTTCAGGCAGTGGGCCAGAGCCGGGCCGGTCAGCTGGTTGTTGATCAGGGCGGTGGCCACCCCGACCTTCGACAGGCCGTACCAGATCGCCAGGTATTCCAGGCGGTTGGGCATGAACAGCGCCACGGTCTGCCCGCGCGTGATCCCCTGCCCCTTGGCCCAATGGGCGTAGCGGTTGGCGATGGCGTCCAGCTCGGCGTAGGTGACCGACTTGCCTTCGAAGACGATGGCCTGGCTGCCCGACCACTTGTCGACGGCGGCCTCCAGATCGTCGCAGATCAGGTTGGGGCTATCCGGCGCGATGGACTTCACGCGCTTAAGCGTGCGCGAGAGTCCCTTCAGGAACTTCAACTCGCGTTTCAACCTTGCCGGCAAACTCATCGACGCACTCCGTTCAAACAACCATTGGAGAGCGGCGAGCGGCCGGTCAAGTCGTGGCGCTGCGTAAACCTGCCTAGGCTGACGGGACGGTGAAGTGGACCACGCCGCGCGTGAAGTCCAACGCCACGGTGTCGAACAGATTCAGAACGTCGGTACCGATCAGCAGCGCCGGCTTGGTGTCCAATCCCCAGTACTCGAACGTATGCATCGGGCCGAAAACGACGGGCACGTTCTGGATGGTGGCGGTTCCAAGCCCGATGTTCCGGACCGCGGCGACACGACCGGCCAGCACTTGCCCGGTGAGGCTCAGCAACTGAATGTCGGCCCACGGCGTGGTCAAGACCCCCAGGCGGATGGCCTGGCGCATCAGCGCCAGATTGCCCACGGTCGTGGTCGAGCCGGTGTCGACGAACGTGGTGACCGACGATCCCGCGACGGTGGCCTCGATCAGGTGCAAGCCGCTGGGCCGCGATTTGACCGGCACCGAGATCGTGTACTCGTTGGTCATCGGCGGGCGCGAACCCACCCTCATCTCGTTGCGGGCGAAATCGAGGATGAGCCCCTGCCCGCCCAGCCAGTCCAGACCCAGGATGCCTGGCGCCCGGATGAATCGACTGGGCAGCACTGACAGGGTCATGTCGCGCCGCGTGCGCCGACCCACCGACACCGTGGCGGCCGTCACCGACGGCACCTGCTCCACGCCGGCGATGCCATGCAGCGCGACGCGGCCGACGAGCGGCAGATTCAGTTCGCCGGCCAGCGCCTCGGAAATCACCGAAGCATTGGCCCCGGTATCGACCAGGAAACGGTAAGGGCCTCGGCCATTGATCTTGGCCGCCACCGTCAGACGATGGGCGAGATCGAGCGCCTTCGTCGGGTCCGCGGTCGACTCACCGGCGTCCTGGGCCCATGCGGAAGACGACGCGCCTAAAAGCGAGCCGCCCGATAATGACGCACCCAGGCCCGCCGCGAGAAACGCGGCCATCCTGCGCCGCGAACAACCTTTGCCGAACTCTCGCACGAACGCCTCCGTGGACGGAGGCTACACCCGTGCGAGAACCTTAGCCAGACCTTCGCAGACCTGCGTTATCCGGTCGCTAGACGGCGTTGATCGTCGCGAGCGGACTTCAGCTTCTCGGCCACCAGGAACGCCAGTTCCAGGGCCTGCTCGCCGTTCAGACGCGGGTCGCAATGGGTGTGGTAGCGGTCGGCGAGATCGCCTTCCGACACCGCCCGCGCGCCGCCCAGGCACTCGGTGACGTTCTGGCCGGTCATCTCCAGGTGCACGCCGCCGGGGTGGACGCCCTCGGCGTTGGCGATCTCGACGAATGACTTCACCTCCGAGAGGATGCGGTCGAACGGGCGGGTCTTGTAGCCGGTCGAGGCCTTCAGCGTGTTGCCGTGCATCGGGTCGGTGGCCCAGACCACCGAACGGCCGGCCAACTTGGTGGCCTTCATCAGGCGCGGCAGGCGGTCGGCGATCTTGTCCGAGCCGAAGCGGCCGTACAGGGTCAGGCGGCCCGGTTCGTTGCTCGGGTTCAGCACGTCGATCAGGCGCAGCAGGTCGTCGCCTTCCATGGTCGGGCCGCACTTCAGGCCGATCGGGTTCTTCACGCCGCGCATGAACTCGATGTGGGCGCCGTCCAGCTGGCGGGTGCGCTCGCCGATCCACAGCAGGTGGGCGCTGGTGTCGTACCAGTCGCCCGAGGTGCTATCGACGCGGGTCATGGCTTCCTCGAAGCCCAGCAGCAGGGCCTCGTGGCTGGTGAAGAACTCCACCCGGCGCAGGTCGGGCTGGGTCTCGGGCGTGACGCCGACCGCCGACATGAAGGTCAGGGCTTCGCTGATCTTCTCCGACAACTCGCGGTAGCGCGCGCCCTGCGGGCTGTCGCCGACGAAGCCCAGGGTCCAGCGATGGATGTTGTAGAGGTCGGCGTAACCGCCGCTGGCGAAGGCGCGCAGCAGGTTCAGGGTCGCCGCCGACTGGCCGTAGGCCTTCAGCAGGCGATCCGGATCAGGCAGGCGTTCCTCGGCGGTGAAGTCCATGCCGTTGATGATGTCGCCGCGATAGGACGGCAGGGTCACGTCGCCGATCGTCTCGATCGGTTCGGAGCGCGGCTTGGCGAACTGGCCGGCGATGCGGCCCACCTTCACCACCGGCTTGCCGCCGGCGAAGGTCAGCACCACCGCCATCTGCAGGATCAGACGGAAGGTGTCGCGGATGTTGTCGGCGTGGAACTCCTTGAAGCTCTCGGCGCAGTCGCCCCCCTGCAGCAGGAAGGCGCGGCCCTCGGCCACATCGCCCAGCAGGCTCTTCAGACGGCGCGCCTCGCCGGCGAAGACCAGCGGCGGCATCTGGCGCAGGGTCTGCTCCACGCGCTCGACCGCGCCCGCGTCCGGATAGTCGGTCGGGACGTGTTTCGCGGGCAGCGCTCTCCACGACGACGGGGTCCAACGGCTGGTCATGACGGTCTCGAACTTCTCAAAAGGGAGCGGCTTTTATCTCAAGCGCAACGGAAAGGCAAAATCATTGCATAGGCGACGCTAAAATCAGTCCAGCGGGGCAAGTTCATCCAAAGCGATCCATTGCGGCGTCTCGACGGCGCGGGCCAGGCCGCAAGCGATCACCGTCAAGGCGCCCAGCGCCAGCCACCACTCCTGCCAGACGCCGAAGCTCAGCCCGCCGATCACGAGGTAGGCGACCAAGGCGCCGGCCGCCATCGCGGCCTCGGCCCGCGATCGCTCGCAGAGCCGCACCACGCCGTAGGCCAGCCAGCAGAAGAACACCCCCGCCAGAGCGGCGCCGATGCCGCCCAGCTCCAGCCACAGCTGAAGCTCGGCGTTGTGGGTGTGCAGCGGGATGGCCGGACCGAAGGTGCGGCTGGCGTCCAGCCCCCACCCCCGGAAAGGATGGGTCTGGATGTGGTCCGCGGCGAAGGTCCAGATGTTCAGGCGCGCATCCCACGAGGCCGGGACGACCTTGTGGATCCAGGCGACCACGCCGGTTTCGACTCCGACCAGCACCGCCAGCGGCGCCAGGACGAAGGGCGCCGCGACCAGACCGACCAGCACCTTGGCCCCCGTCCGCCCGAACCCGTACACCATCGCCCAGACCAGCCCGCCCACGGCCAGCGCCATCAAGCAGGCGTCTGAGCTGCAGATCTTGGAGGTGATGACGATCCCCATCGCCAGCAGGATGATCAGGCCAGGGCGCCCGATGCGCGACAGGATCAGCGCCGCCGGCCAGAAGAGCAGCGCCAGGGCGTAGGTCGACAGCGACACCTTGACCATGGCCAGGTCCGGCCGGATGGCCTCGCCGGTGGCCAGGTGCAGCTTCTGATAGACGGCCGCGCCGCTCAGCGAATCCAGCGTGGCGACCACGACCAGGGCCAGCAGGCCGTAGGCCAGCACCATCGCCGCCCGCCGCGCGCCAGCCTCGGACAGGCCGCGCAGGCCGACGACGGCCGCGCCGTAGGTCCCCACCTGCAGGAACAGCTTCACGGCGGTCACCTTTTCGAGGTCGCCATAGCCCTTGAGCCCGGCCAGATCGACCGCGACCGGGCTCCAGCTCATGCTGACCGCCGCCCAGACGGCCAGGCCCACCAGGATCAACAGAGGCGGCGCGGCGGCGCGGGTCAGCTTCAGGCCCGGCAGCACCAGCAGACCGGTCAGCGCCAGCAGCGGCGCGAAGCCCAGCGGCGCCAGATAGGCCAGCAGCGGCGTCATCACGACCAGGAAGATCGCCACCCCGCTCAGCCAGGGCGTACGCCGGACCGGTGCGGCCGACGATGCGTCCACGGCGAGTTTCGGCTCCAGCGGGGCGATCATACGGGTCCCATCTCTGACGGCATGTATTTCTCGCGCATCGTCACCAATTCCTCGGCCAGGGTGGGGTGCACGGCGCAGGTGGAATCCCACTGTTGCTTGGTCACGCCCATCTTCACGGCGATGGCGGCCATCTGGATGATCTCCGGCGAGTCCGGTCCCACCACGTGCACCCCGACCACCTTCTGGTCGTCCTGCTTGACCACCAGCTTCATCAGGCAGCGGTCCTGGCCGCCGTAGAAGGTGACCTTCATGGGGCGGAAGACGGCGCGGTAGATATCGACCTTGCCGAAGGCGTGACGGGCCTGGGCCTCGGTCATGCCCACCGTGCCGACCGGCGGCTGCGAGAACACCGCCGAGGCGACCATGTCGTGATCGAAGCTGGTCGGGTTGTCGTAGAACTCGGTCTGGGCGAACGCCGCACCTTCGCGGATCGCCACCGGGGTCAGGTTGATGCGGTCGGTGACGTCGCCCACCGCCCAGATGTTGTCGGCGGTCGTCCTGGAGTGCTCATCGACGATGATCGCGCCCCGGTCGTTGAGCTGGACCCCCACCTTCTCCAGGCCGAGGCCCGCCACATAGGGGTCGCGGCCGGTGGCGAACATCACCACGTCGGTCTCGAAGGTCAGCTCATTGTCGAAGGTGCTGAGGAGACCTGCATCGGTCTTCTCGATCTTCTGGTGCGAACAACCCAGCACGACCTTGATCCCGCGCTTCTCCAGTTCGTCGGCCAGATGCATCCGAACGTCGTCGTCGAAGCCGCGCAGGATGTTGGCGCCGCGGTAGCAGAGCGTGGTCTGCACGCCCAGGCCGTTGAAGATGCTGGCGAACTCGACGGCGATATAGCCGCCGCCCACCACCATCACCCGCTTGGGCAGTTCGGGCAGATGGAAGGCCTCGTCCGAGGTGATGCCCAGCTCCGCGCCCGGGAAGTCCGGCTTCCAAGGACGGCCGCCGGTGGCGACGAGGATCTTGCGGGCGGTGTAGCGGCCCGCGTCCTTGGAACCCTGCTTGGGCAGGACCTCGACGGTGTGCTTGTCGATGATCTGGGCCCGGCCGTGCAGCAGATGCGCGCCGGCCTTCTGCAGGTTGGTCACGTAGATGCCCGACAGGCGGGCGATCTCGACGTCCTTGTCGTGCAGGAAGCCCTTCCAGTCGAAGCTGGCCTCGCTGATCGTCCAGCCGTAGCCCTTGGCGGTCTTCAGCTGGGCCTTCACCTCGCTGGCGTAGACCATGAACTTCTTGGGCACGCAGCCGCGGATCACGCAGGTGCCGCCCACCCGGTATTCCTCGGCCACGGCGACCTTGGCGCCGCTCATGGCGGCCAGGCGGGCGGCGCGCACGCCCCCCGAACCGGCGCCGATGACGAAGAGGTCGAAGTCGTACTCAGCCATCGCGGCGCTCCGGAATCACTTGGTCGGGCTCGGCTTGGCCATGAGCCCTGAAGAGGACGGATATGGGTCTAGGGGACCAGCTTGACCACCCCGTCGTCCGTGCCCAGCAGGGCCTCGTCCGCCAGGTCCAGGAACAGGCCGTGGTCAACGACGCCGGTCACGGTCTTCAGGGCGGCGGCCAGGGCGGCCGGCTCGGCGATCACGCCCGACGGCAGGTCGTAGATCACGTTGCCGCCGTCAGTGACCACCACGCCCCGCTCGGCCATGCGCAGACGCGGCGGCAAGAGGTCGAACTCGGCGGCGATGTCGGCCAAGCGGTGGCCGGTGTGGACATGGCCGAAGCGCACGACCTCGATCGGCAGCGGGAACTTGCCCAGGTGCTCCACCTTCTTGGCCGCGTCGGCGATGACCACGCAGCGCTTGGACGCTTCCCAGACCAGCTTCTCGCGCAGCAGGGCCGCGCCTCCGCCCTTGATCAAGCTGAGGCCCGGCCCGACCTCGTCGGCGCCGTCCACGGTCAGGTCGATCGACTTGACGTCGTCCAGGGCCGTCAGCGGGATGCCCAGGTCGCGGGCCAGGTTGGCGGTGGCCTCGGAGGTCGGCACGCCGCGAATGTCCAGCTTGCGCGCGGCCAGGGCCTTGACGAACCAGGCGGCCGTCGAGCCCGTGCCCAGCCCCACCACCATGCCGGGCTCGACCAGCTGGGCCGCGGCCTCGCCCGAAATCCGCTTCTGATCGTCGGCGCTCATTTTTTCCCCTTCTTGGCCAGCTTCATCGACCGGAACCGTTCGGCCCAGCCAGGCTTGTCGACCTGCCCCGCCCGGGCGACGGCCAGGGCGTTGTCGGCGATGTCCTTGGTGATCACCGAGCCCGAGCCGGTCATCGCCCCGTCGCCCACCCGCACCGGCGCCACCAGGGCGCTGTTGGAGCCGATGAAGGCGCCGGCCCCGACATGGGTCTCGAACTTGTCGAAGCCGTCGTAGTTACAGAAGATCGTGCCCGCGCCGATATTGGCCTTCGGGCCGACCGAGCCGTCGCCCAGATAGGACAGGTGGTTGGCCTTGGCGCCGGCCCCGACCTTGACCTTCTTGACCTCGACGAAATTGCCGATGTGGGCGTCCGGACCGATGTCCGCGCCCGGGCGCAGGCGGGCGTAGGGACCGATCAGCGCGCCCTCTCCCACGGCCGCGCCTTCCAGGTGGCTGAAGGCCTTGATCACCGCGCCCGAGGCGACGCTGACGCCCGGCCCGAAGACCACGAACTGTTCGACGGTCACGCCGGCCGCCAGCCTGGTGTCCCAGCACAGGTGCACCGTGTCGGGCGCGGGCATGGTCACGCCCTCGACCAGGAAGGCGTTGCGGCGGGCGGCCTGCCAGACGGCCTCGGCGGCGGCCAGCTCGGCCTGGGAATTGACGCCCTGCACGGCGGCCTCCGGCGCGAAGGCGGCGCGGGTCGACAGGGCGCGGTCGTGGGCCAGGCCGACGACGTCGGTCAGGTAGTATTCCTTGTTGGCGTTGTCGTTGCCGACATGGGCCAGCAGGTCGAACAGCAGGGCGCGGTCGGCCGCCAGGACGCCCGAATTGCAGTGCTTGACCTGCTTGACCGTGTCGTCGGCGTCCTTGGCCTCGACGATGCGCAGCAGCACGTGGCCCGGCGCCAGGATCAGCCGGCCGTAGGCGCCCGGATTGGCGGCCTCGAAGCCCAGCACAGCCACGTCGGCGCCTTTCGCGCGCAGGTCGAACAGCGGCTGGATCACCGGGGCGCTCAGCAGCGGGCAGTCGGCGAAGGTCACCACCACGTCGCCGTCGAAATCGGCCAGGGCGTCGCGGGCGGCCAACACGGCGTGGCCGGTGCCCTGGGGCGGGTCCTGCAGCACCGTCGCGCCCTCGCCCAGGCGCTTGCGGGCGTGCTCGCCGACCTGCGGGCTGTGGGCGCCGACCACCACCACGATGCGCTCGCAATCCAGGGCCTGGGCGGTGTCGATGGCGTGGTCCAGCAGGGTCCGGCCGCCGATCTTGTGCAGCACCTTGGGCGTGGGCGACTTCATCCGCGTGCCCTGGCCGGCGGCCAGGATGACGGCCGCGCGGGGTCGGGCGGGCGAAGAGGCGGCGTTGGTCATGGGCGAAGCGACTCCCGAAGCACGGACCAAAGTTGCATTAGCCGCGCGTTTAGCCGAAAGGCCAGAGCCATGCATGCCCAGAACGACATTCCCGTGGCCGATATCCCGAACCGCCAAGTCCTGAACGGCGCGACCATCGCCTTCGACCTCGACGGCACCCTGGTCGACACCGCGCCCGACCTGGTGGCGTCGCTGAACCTCATCCTGGCCGAGGAAGGCCTGCCGGCTTTGCCCTTCGACGACGTGCGCAAGATGGTCGGCCGCGGGGCCAAGGCCCTGCTGGAGCGCGGATTCGCCGCCGCCGGCGCCCCACTGGACGCCGACCAGGCCCCCAAGTTGGTCGAACGCTTCATCGCCCTGTATCTCGGCCGCATCGCCCACGAGAGCGCGCCGTTTCCCGGTGTGATCGACACCCTCGTCGCGCTGCGGGCTTCCGGCGCCAAGCTGGCCGTCTGCACCAACAAGCTGACCCACCTGTCGGTCGCCTTGCTCGATGCGCTGGACCTGACCCAGTATTTCGACGCCGTGGTCGGCGCTGACAGCGCCCCGGCCGCCAAGCCCGACCCGCGCCACGTGCTGGCGACGATCGCGGCCGTCGGCGGCGATCCGGCCCGCGCCGTGATGGTCGGCGACAGCATCAACGACGCCCTGGCCGCCAAGGCCGCCAAGGTCCCGGCCCTGCTCGTGACCTTCGGCTACACCGAGGCGCCGGTCGAGACCCTGGGCGGAGATCTGTTGATAGACGCCTTCTCCGACACCCCTTCGGCCTGTATCGCGCTTTTGTCCTCTTGCGCCCCCGAAACGGCCGGGCTATAGGCCCCCTCCTCTCGCGGCGGGGTCTCACCGACCTCACCCATACGGCGGATGCGTAGCTCAGCGGGAGAGCACCTCGTTCACACCGAGGGGGTCACAGGTTCAATCCCTGTCGCATCCACCACTCACCTTTCCAATAATACGCACGCCACGCCGCGACAGCGCGCTTGGACAGCCAAGCGTCTTGGCGCGCTGAACCGATCAAGCGTTTCGCTGCCCGCGCGCATAGGCGATCGGCGGCGTTCCGACCGATCGAGCGAAGGCGACGCTGAACGTACTGGCCGAGCTGTAGCCCACCCTTGCCGCGACCTCGGCGACGCTCACCTTCTCGCGGCGCAAGAGATCCTTGGCCAGCGCCATGCGCCAGCCCAGGAGATACTCCATCGGCGCGACGCCCACCTCGCGCCGGAACCGGTCGAAGAAGGCCGAGCGGGAAAGCGCCGCTTCGCGCGCCAGCTCGACCACCGTCCAGGCGTGGGCGGGGCGCTCATGCATTCGCCTCAGCGCGAGAGCCAACTGATCGTCGGCCAGTCCGCGCAACAGACCTGGAGGAGCCAGCGCGCAGGCGGTCGAGCGAAGGGTCTCGATCAGCAGGATCTCCAGCAGGCGGGCCAAGACGACCTCCCGCCCAGGCCGGTCGGCGCGCGTCTCGCCGTTCACCAGTTCGACCAGGGTGGTCAGCCGGCCTTCGCCACGCACATGCACCAGCCGGGGCAGCAGCGACACCAGCAGCTTGGCGTCGTCGGCGACGAAGGCGCAGTGGCCCACCAGCATGCGAACACTCGGCGGATCGTCGGGATCGCCGAGCCGGAACACCCCGGGGCTGATCTCGCTTCGCCGCGTCTCGACGCCCTCTCGCGGCGGTTCGAGGCTGGAGGTGGAGAAGTCGAAGGCCGCCGGCACGAGGACGAAGTCCCCCTGTTCGAGCGTCATCGGGTCCTGTCCCGCGACCGACAGACGGCAGGCGCCTTCCAGGATCGCGCAATAGAACGGCCGGCCGTCGTCATCGGAACGGCGCACCCTCCAAGGGCCAGAAGCGATGACGAGCTTGGAGAAGGAGGCGCTGGGCTGCAGCAGCCCCACGACTTGCGCCAGGGGGTCGGTCATTTTCGGACTTTGGCCAATGAGATTTGGACTTTCAATTGTAGCAGGTCCACGCAAACCGCCTACCTGTCGTTCTCCTTCAAAGGAGCCGTCATGAACACCATTCTGATCACCGGTTGCTCGTCGGGCTTCGGCCTCGAGACCGCCCGCTATTTTCTCGACCGCGGTTGGACCGTCATCGCCACGATGCGGACCCCCGATTTGAACCTTCTGCCGCCTTCTGACCGTCTGCGGATTCTGCCGCTCGACGTGACGAACGCCGATAGCATCGCCCGCGTGGTCGACGCCGCCGGCCCGATCGACGTGCTGGTCAACAACGCCGGAGTCGGCCTGCTCAACGCGGTGGAAGGCGTATCCATGGACCAGGCGCGCGACGTGTTCGAGACCAACACGCTCGGGACCATCGCCATGACCAAGGCCTTCCTGCCGCAGTTTCGCGAGCGTCGCGCCGGTGTGGTGATCAACGTCACCTCCACGGTGACCCTGCGGCCGTTGCACCTGCTCTCGGTCTACACGGCCAGCAAGGCGGCGGTGAACGCCTTCACCGAGTCCATGGCGCTTGAACTGGAGCCGTTTGGGGTCCGAGCACGGATCGTACTGCCAGGACTGGCGCCGGAGACCGCATTTGGCGCGAACGCACGCGCCCGCATGGGCATGAGCATTCCGGAGGCGTATGCCGAGGTGGGCGCCCAGGTGTTCGCGGGCTTTGAGAACCCCGGCCCCATCACGCGACCGACGGACGTCGCCGAGGCGGTCTGGCGGGCGGCCACCGATCCGGCCTCCCCGATGCGACTGCCCGCCGGCGCGGACGCGGTGGCGTTGGCCGCAGCGAGCTGAGGCTTTATCAGAAGCGGTCGTTGCTCGCTCGAGACCGACCGCTTCCCTTGGCTTTCCGATCTCGACGTCCCGCCCCCGCCCGAGAACCAGAACTTCAAGCTGGTCCCGCGGTCGGCCGTCGCCGGGAACCCGTGATTGCGACGTGGAGGCGCCGCCTTGCGACGCAGGGTCGCGGCGGCTGAGCCACAAAAGCGCATAGATTTCAGGAGGTCGGCAGGTCATCTTCCCGGGATGACCGCGATCGCGTGCTTGAAAATCTTCGTCGGGGACGACCTGCGGTTCGCAGACTCGGAAACCATGGCCGCGCTGGTGGGCAAGGTGGCGGGCGCGTACCTGGAGACGGCGTGGACGTGGCCCAAGCGCTACGGATTGGTCGCGCCCTATTCGTTCGTGCTCGCCGATCCACGCGCCACGCAACTGGACGCCCGCGAACTTCGGGCCCTCGCGGCCGATCTCCAGTTCAAGCTGTTCGGCGAGAAGGGCGCGGGCGATGTCTCGCTGCTGATGTTCGAAGGCGACCAGACCGACGTCATGCGGTTCGCCAGTACGCACGGCGAAGCCCTGAGAGCGCTTTTGTCGGGCGATGATGACGGCGCCTTCGCCGGCCGTGTCTGCAAGATCACGCCCAGCGGCGTCCAGAGCATCAAGCCGCCGGGAGGGCCGGTCGAAGGCGCCCCGCCCGCCGAGGTTCTGGCGGCGATCGAGCCGCAGCCGCCGCTGGGGGGCATCGATGAGTTGCTCAGCGCGCCCAAGCCCAACACCGGCTGGTGGGGCATCTACTATCTCAACAAGGAACGGTTCGTCGGCAGCGGCGTCGACTGGCGTGTCGCTTGGGACGACCTCGCGTTCGGCGCCATCGAGGACGCCGATGTCGCCGCGCGGGACCAGGCCTGTCTGAGCGCCGCGTTCGAACAGCTGAGCGCGCCCCGTCCGGGCTACATCTTCCTGCCGCTCTGCTTTTCGTCGCTGATCAAGCCGACGCTGCGGGAGACCTATCGCGCTCATGTCGAAAAGTTTCCGCGCGCCCTGCGCCCGCGGATGGCCGCCAGCGTGTACGACGTGCCGCGAGAGCCCTCCTACGCCGCGATCGGTCAGATCCGCAATTTCCTGAGTCCATATTTTTCGCTGATCGACCTGCACGTGAAGGACCCGGGTTTCCGGATCGAAAGCTTGCCGGCGGGCGCGGTGAACAGCGTCACGCTCGTGCTCGAAGGCTCGGATGAACGCGCTCGTCTGGCGGCGATCTCCCGCTTCCTGCAGGACCCGCAGGCCTATCGCGCCAAGCGCGTCTGGCAAGGCGTGGCCATGGTCAACAGCCTCAAGGAACTCGACCTTTGCCGGAAACTGAAAGCGCCGTTCCTCAGCGGGCCGATGGTTGCGCCGCTGACCAGCGCGCCGACCGGCGAGATCGCCTGCCCTGCACTGAATTTGCCTTATCGCACCTGGGCTGAGGTCCCCTAGAAGTCTGGGTGGGCGGCCTGGAAGGCCTCAGCGGAAAAAGGTCGTCAGACCAAGAAGCCCGCAATTGGGTTCGTTGACGAGGTAGAGCGGCACGTCGCGCAGATAGCCGGCCATGCGGCCCTTGGCCTCGAAGCGATCTCGCACGACCTGGCGGTCCAGGAGATTGCCGAACGACAGCATGATGGCGCTGATGATGTAGACCCCGCTGCGCGCGCCGGCCGTCAGGACCAGATTGCCGCAAACGGCGCCGAGCCAGCCGGACACCAAGTGGAAGGTTTCCAGCGCGAGCGGCTCGCCGGCGCGCGCCTCGGCCAGGAGGCTGGCGAGGTCCGTCCATCTCCGCGGCGCCTTGGCCAGGATGGAGAGCGCATGGGCCACGTCGAGCACGCCCTGGCCCGCCAGGACATGCTCGACTGAGACGTGACCATGCAGGCCGCGCAGGACCGCGATGACGTCGGCTTCACGATCGTTGGCGGCCGCGAGATCGACATGGCCGCCTTCCGCCGCCGCGGCCACCCACCCCACGAAGCCGTCAGGATTGAGGATCGACATGCCGACCCCGCCATCGGACGGGCCTACAGCGCCCGCCGGCGCGTCGCGGTGCGGCGCGCCCCCGCCGATCTGCTCCAGGGCCGAGCTTTCCAGCAGCGGCACCGCCAGGGCCCTGGCGGTGAAGTTGTTGACCAGGTGCAGGCGAGGCAGGTCGAGCCGCTCGCTCAGGACGGCGGTCTCCAGGCGCATCGGCGAGTGGGTCAGCTGGATGACGCCGTCGAGGACCGGACCCGGGGCGGCGATGGCCGCTCCCAACAGCCGACCCTCGAAGCCCGCGCGCAGGCCCGCCAGATGGTCGACGAGTTCGTCCTGACTGGCGCAGTCCACGCTGATCGCGTCGCCCGCGCCGGAGGAATCGGCGGCCAAGGCCAGACGCGCGCGCCGCCCATCGACGTCGGCGAGCAGGAAACGAGGCTGCGGATCAGAGACCGCGATCATGAAGAAGCTCCGTCGGACGCCCGTCGAGCCTCACCCACGGAACGCCGTTGGCCAATGTGGGACATGGTCGCACCGTCGTCCACATCAGCAAGGGCGACGCGGAGGGCGAGCCGGCCCTTAGTCGGATTGCTAGCGCCAACCGTCCAGCACGTTGTCGGGGCTGAAGCGTCGCGCTTCCGACAGCGTCAGCCAGCGGCCCCGGCCCAGCCCTCCAGCGCCTGGACCATGGGCCCGGAATTGCACGAAACGGGCGTCCTCCGGTTGCAGCATGGTGCGCGGATTGCCGTCGCGGCCGGTGTACCACATCTCGGTCCAGCCCTCCGGCGCGATGTGGTCGCCCATCCAGCAGTCGAGGAAGGCCGCCGCGCCGACGAAGCGCGGATCGCCGTAGCGACCGTCCGGAAAGACGCTGGACGGACGCCAGGGCCGGCCCAGATAGACGCTGCGCCGTTTGACGCCCGGCTCGGCGGTCAGCCGGCAGCGGTGGAACACCAGGCCGTAGGGCTGCTCGATCGGGGTGCTGGGCGCGACGACGTAGCCGTCCACGGGATCGACCGGCCTGGGGCGCGAACGGATCTCGCAATGCTCGAACCAGGCCCGGCCCGCGCCGAAGATGAAATCGTAGCTGCCGGTGATCAGGCAGCGCTCGAACAGGCTGCGGCCGGCGTCGGGGAACAGGGTGTCCTGGTAGCCGAGGATGTCGACCTCGGTCAGCCGCGCGCGATCGCTGCCCTTGTCCAGCATCAGGGCCACCGCCTGCGGTCCCGCCCCGTCGTGCGAGTGCAGGCCGCCGGGCTTGGTCATCTCGGCCAGGCCGTCGAAGGCGTTCTGGATGGTAAGGTTGCGCGCGGCGAAATCGGGCGCGCGCACGAACAGGGTCGGGGTGCGGAACGTGCCCCAGCGCTTGCCGTCCGGCGCGGTCAGGCCCGAGGCGGCCAGGTGGCTGATGACCGCGCCCTTGCGGTCTTCGCCGACCAAGTGGACGAACGGCTTGTCGATGACGACCTGCTCGTCCCACAGGCCGCGCGTGACCAGAATCCGGAAGGGCCGCGTACCGTCGGCCGGCGCCGCGGCGACCGCCTCCGACAGCTTGGCGAAGGTCGGCGCCGAGAACCGGCGGGGATCGTCGGCGCGGTTGAGCACCGCGTCATAGCGGGGCGCCGCCTGGACCACGCCTGGAGCGGCGGCCACGGCCGCGCCCGCCAGAAGCCCGCGTCGCGTCAAAGCAAGGTTCGCCATCGGAGCCTCGATACTGAAAAGGCGGGCGCCGGCCGGGACAAGCGACCGACGCCCATTCCTCGGGGGAGGAGGAAGCCTAGAACGTGTAACGCAGGCCGAAATTGTACTGCCGGCCGGTATGCGAATAGACGTAGACGCTGTCGCGCCGGCTGTCGGTGTACTGGTCGTTGAAGGCGTCGGTCAGGTTCAGCCCCTCGAACGTCAGCTTCAGGCGCTTGTTGATCGCGTAGGACACCGACGCATCGACGGTGAAGGTGTCACGCACGCCGTCGACGTCGTTGGTGCTGGTCCCGCTGGGAACGGCCGTCAGGTACTTGTCGCGATAGGCCCCCGAGACGCGGGCGCTGAACCGGTCGTCTTCGTAATAGACCGTCGCGTTGAAGGCGTTCTTCGAAAGACCCACCAGGTCGTTCTGCACGAAGCCCGTCGGCGAGCGCGCCGAGATGTAGTCGATCTTGGAGTCCACGACGGTGACGTTGAAGATCGCCCCGGTGTGCTCCAGGAAGCCCGGCAGGAAGCTGAACGGCTGCTGGTAGCTGATCTCGATCCCCTTCAGCGGGCCGCCCTTGGTGTTGACCGGCTGGCTGAACAGGAAGGTGTCGTTGACCGAGACGCCCAGGCCGTCGAGCAGGCTGGCCGGCAGCCCCGAAGCGCTGAACGGCTGGGAGATCCGCGACGTCTGGATGTAGGTGTCGATGTCCTTGTAGAACAGGCCGACCGACAGCAGGGCGTCCTTGGCGAAGTACCACTCGGCCGATAGGTCGTAGGTGGTGGCGCGGATCGGGTCGAGATTGGGATTCCCAGAGCTGACGCTGAACACGCCGACCGTCGAAAGGCTGCCGCCGGGGGTCAGGCTGCCCAGGTTCGGCCGGGTCATCACCTTGGCCGCGCCGAAGCGCACCAGGAAGTCGGGGGTGACCTCGGCGGTGATGTTCAGGGCGGGCAGCCAGTCGTCGTACTCGCGCTCCACCGTGGCCTGCTGGGCGGCGCCGGCCACCAGCTGGTAGCCGGTCGAGCTCTGCTGCGTCTTCACGTAGCGCACGCCGATGTCGCCGCGGATCGGCCAGGCCAGGCTGTCGCTGCTGAAGTCCAGCTGGGCGTAGGCGGCCTTGTCCTTCTCCTCGACGCTGCGGATGTTGCCGCGGGCGTTGGCGTTGCTGGCCCCGCTCAGTTCGAACAGGCCCTGGCCGTTGTAGATGTTGAAGAGCTTGGCGAAGGCGTCCAGGTCCGGGGCGGCCCACGAGGTCGGCACGCCGGCCGGCGTGCCCAGATTGCGGCCGAAGCCCGAGACCACCTTGGTCAGGCTGGCCAGGGTGACGCCCGCCGGCAGGGTCGGGACCACGGACTCGTTGACCCGGGCCATGGCCCAGGAGTCGAAGTTGTAGTCCTTGAAGTTGACCCCGACCTTCAGGTGCAAGCTGTCGTTCAGCCGGTAGTCGCCGTCGAGCTGGGCCGTGCCGATCTTGTTGACCACGCCCTGCGGCCGCAGGCGGATCTCAGATCGCGCCGCGCCGAAATTGTAAGCCAGCGGATCGTTGACGTCGAAGCCGTAGTTGATCAGCGGCAGGTTGGCGTCGGGACGATAGTCGTACGAGAAGCCGTCCGAGTTCTCTCGGTTCATGATCACCGTGGTCTGGATCGGATTGTCCATGTCGGACTTAGAGAAGCCGACCAGGCCCGTGACCTTCAGGCGCTCGCCGATCTGGCGTTCGATGTTGAAGGTGGCCTGGGTGTACTTGGTGTCGAGCTTGTCGAAACGGGTCTCGCTCTCGATGTCGACGTCGTCGAACAGGCCATAGACCATGTCACCCTTGGCGTTGACCACGCCGTCGCGGACGATGATCTCCGGGCGACCACCCTGGGAGGCATTGCGGGCGAAGGACAGCGCCTCCAGCCAGTTTTCCTCGCGCGTGGCCTTGAAGTCCGAATAGAGGAAGTCGGCGCTGATCAGGGTGTCGTCGTCGGGACGGAACTGCACCGAGGTGGTCACGCCCAAGCGCTTCTGGTCATGGGTCAGGCGGCCGTAGCGCGGGAAGCGCGGCGAGAAGGTGCTGGCCAGGCTGGCCTGAGTGAAGGTCGAGGCCGGGCTGTAGCCGCCCACCTCCGTGCCGTTCAGCCAGCCGCCCGACCCGTGCCCCTCCTCGAGCAGGTTGCGCTTGGTATAGGCCACCGAGACCAGCGCCCCCAGCTTGCCATCGAACCAGGTGTCGGACGCCAGCACCGCCAGGCGCGGGTCCCAGGACTTGGAGAGGTCGTTGTAGCCTTCCTGGACCGAGACCACGAAGTTCCGGCCCTTGTAGTCGAACGGGCGGCCGGTCTGCAGATCGACCGTCGCGCCCAGCGAGCCTTCCTCGGTCTGGGCCGAGGCGGTCTTCCGCACGGTGATGCTGTTGAACAGCTCCGAAGCGAAGACGTTGAAATCGAACGCGCGGTTGCGGTTGGCGCCGCCCGAGCTGTCGGTGCCGCTGGTGGTGCTCTGGCCCTCGACGCCGTTGATGCGCACACGGGTGAACTGCGGGCCCAGGCCGCGCACGGTGATCTGGCGGCCTTCGCCGGCGTCGCGGGCGATCGAGACGCCCGGCACGCGCTGGATGGACTCGGCCAGATTGGCGTCGGGGAAGTCGGCGATGTCCTCGGCCTTGATGACGTCGACGACGCCGTTGGAGCGCCGCTTGACGCTGAGGGCGCTGCCCAGGCTGGCGCGGAAGCCGGTGACCACCACCGCCTCGACCTCGGAGCTCTCCTCCTGCGCGGCCGGCGGAGCCGAGGCCGGAACGGCCTCCTGCGGCAGCGCGACGGGCGTCGTGGAGGCCAGCTGGACGCCGGCCTTCTGGCCCAGCACCGCGGTGCGGCCGTCATTGGAGACCACGACGAGATCGCCGCCCTGCAGCAGGCGCGCCAGGCCGTCCGGCACAGAATAGGCGCCCTGCACGGCGTTCACGCGCTTGCCGGCCACCACCGCCTGCGGAGCCAGGATCTGCAGGTCCGCCTGCTTGCCGAACTGGGGAATACCGGTGACCGCCGGCTGGGCCGGAACGTTGAACCTGCGCGCCTGGGCTTGCGCCTGGCTCGCGACCAACAGGGCCGTGGCGCCCGCCGCCAGCATCAAGGATGTCTTGTTGAAGTCGTACCGCGCATGACCCATGCGGCGCCCTCCCTTTGATTGGTTTTCCGACGGCGCTTCTTGGAGCGCCTGTCTTGAGCGATGCGGCGGAAACCGGTTTCCGTCAGACGACGACGAAAATTATTCGCCCGCCTCGACCAGGATCACGTCGCCGCGCACGCTGACCTTGCCGCCAAAGCTGCTGGCGGCGGCCCGCGCGAAGCTTTCCGGCTCGTTGGTGCGGAACCAGCCGACCAGTTTCTCCTCGCCCATCGTCTCGTCGGCGATGACGATCTTGCGGGCGTTGTAGCGATTGAATTCGGCGGCGGCGGCGGCGAAGGCCTCGCCGTCCAGCACGATCTGCCCCTCACGCCAGGCGAGGCTGCGGGTAATGTCGATCGGCGCGGCGGCCGGGCTTGCGGGGCCGACCTCGTCGCTGACGAAGATCCGCTCGCCGGCCCGCACGCGCCGGGGCGCGGCGCCGACCTCCTGCGACCAGGCCTCGACCACGCCCTCGGTCACCAGCACTTCACAGCCGCCGTCCCGGCGACGCACCGAGAAGGCGGTGCCCACCGCCCTCACCCGGACCGGCCCGCTTTCGACCACGAAGGGGCGCTGGGGGTCCTTGGCCACCTGGAACCAGGCCTCGCCCTTGTCCAGCTTCACCTGGCGTAGACGAGGCCGCATGGCGACGTCCAACACGGTGTCGGTGTTGATCGCGGCCAGAGAACCGTCGGACAGTGGCACGCGGCGGATCTCGCCCACAGCGGTGCCGTAGCGCGCCGACAGCAGCCGAGGAACAACGACGATCGCCGCGCAGGCCGCGACCGCCGCGCCGAGTCCGGCCAGCAGGCCACGGCGGACCATCCCCCCGCGCGCCGGCGATGGCGACGGGCCGCTCAGCGCTTTGGCGCGGTCCAGCATCACCCAGGCGGCCTCGGCCCGCGCATGGGCTCCGGCGCGGCGGGGATCGCCCGCCAGCCAAGCGTCTAGTTCGGCCCGCTCGGCGGCGGTCAGCAGACCCTGATCGGCGCGCACCACCCATCGGACGGCTCGCGCCTCGATGTCAGCGGCGCTTTCGCGTTCGATCATGAGAGCTCGACCTCCTCGGGACGGCGTCTTGATGGGTTTCACCCTCGGCGAGGGCGGCGAGGATGGCGCGCAGCCCCCTCACGGATTCATTCTCGACCACATGCTCGGTCACCCCCATGCGGCGGGCGATCTCGCGCTGCGGCAGGCCTTCGATCTTGCGCATCTCGAAGATGCGGCGGCACCGGTCCGGCAAGGCGGCGATCAGGCGCTGAACCCGGGCCAGCTCCCGCCGCCCGCCAGCGATGCGCTCGGGCGAAGGCTCATCCAGTTCGACGTTCAGCGCGTCGATTTCCGTCACCGTCTCGATGCGGACCACCCGGGCCCGTCGCAGCTGCTCCAGAGCCACGCTCCGCGCAGCCTGGAAGAAATAGGCGCGCGGGCTCTCGATGTGGTCGACAGAGGCCAGGCCGGCCAGGCGGCAATAGGTCTCCTGGATCACGTCATCGGCGTCGCCCGCGGCCGCCAGCGACCGCCTCAGCCAAGCGCGCACGTCTCCTTCGTGGGGCAGGATCTCCCGCCCCAGCCACGCCACGATGCGCGCCCGTCCATCTGTCAAACGCTTCCTCGCCGATCCCTGCCGACTCGTCCCTGGACGGTTCGATGCACGGCGCGCGCGCTTCCGTCAAAGAAAGCGCGAGAACATCGGCGTCGGCCGCCCAGCCCAGCCGCGAAGGGCGGCCCAGATCGAACGCTTCGAAAACAGGATGACATTTTGCATCCAAAATGTTGACCGATTGCATTCATGCATTTAGTCCGGTGTTCAAGCCCGCTTTCGGGCGCTGGTGAGGGTGGACTGGGATGCGCGACGGCCCGATCAAGATACTTGTTCCGACAGGCTCCCTGGGGGCCGGCGCCGTCGAAGCCGAAGTCGCCTACGGCATCGCCCAGGGCGCGCGCGCCATCGCCACCGATGCGGGCTCGACCGACAGCGGGGCGGCCTACCTCGCGCTCGGCGTCTCCAAGAACAACCGCGGCTCGGTCAAGCGCGACCTGACCATCCTGATGAAGGCGAGCGCCCAGGCGGGCATCCCGCTGATCATCGGCACCAGCGGCCAGGCGGGCGGCGACCGCAACGTGGACTGGACCCGCGACATCGTCCTGGAGGTGGCGCGCGAGCTCCGGATCTCGCCGAAGATCGCCCTGCTCTATTCCGAACAGGACAAGGCCGACCTAAAGGCGCGCAACGCCGCCGGCAAGATCCGTCCCTTGCCGCCGCTCGGCCCGCTCGACGACGCCACGATCGACGCCTGCGAGCACATCGTCGCCGCCATGGGGCCCGAACCCTACATGGCCGCGCTGCAGGGCGGAGCTGACATCATCCTGGGCGGCCGGACGACGGACACGGCGGTCATCGCCTGCTTCGCTCTGCTGCACGGCGCCCCGTCCGGCCCGTCCTGGCACGCCGCCAAGATCGCCGAGTGCGGGGCCCAGGCGACGGTCGTGCGCAACAAGGGCGCCGGCGTGCTGATCAGCATCGGCGACGACGGCTTCGAGGTCGAGCCGCTCAGCCTCGACAACTGGTGCGATCCCGAGAGCGTCTCGGCGCACATGCTGTACGAGAACAGCGACCCCTTCCGGCTGACCGAGCCGGGCGGCGTGCTGGACGTGAGCCGCTCGGTCTACGCCCAGGCCGACAAGCGGTCGGTGAAGGTCACCGGCTCGGTCTGGGAGCCCAAGCCCTACACCCTGAAGCTGGAAGGCGCGGCGGCCAGCCGCTTCCAGACGATCATGCTGATCGGCATCCAGGACCCCGACGTCCTGGCCAATATCGACACCTTCCACGACAACCTGCTGGAGGCGCTGAACCAGCGAGTGCACGCGACCATCGGCCCGGCCGCCGGCGACTTCCACATTTCGCTGCGCCTCTACGGCTGGAACGCCGTCTCGGGCGACAAGCCGCCGGAGGGCACGCCGCCGCCGCGCGAGGTCGGGGTGCTGTTCGTCGCCACCGCCGACACCCAGGAGATGGCCTCGCAGATCGCCAAGGCCTGCAACCCGTACTTCTTCCACTACCCGCTGTTCATGGACCGCGAACTGCCCAGCTACGGCTTCGCCTTCACCCCGGCGGACATCGATCGCGGCCCGGTCTTCGAGTTCAAGCTCAACCACGTGGTCGAGGTCGACGATCCGCTGGAGCTGGTCCGCACCGTCTGGATCGACCTTCGCAACGAGGAGGCCGCGTGATGACCACGGTCAAGGACGTCTGCCGCCACGTGCGGTCCAAGAACGCCGGCCCCTTCTGGGTCACGGTAGACCTGTTCTTCGACGGCGAGGACAATTATGCGCGCTATCATGACAGCGCCGCGCTGGGGCCGGACCTGTTCGCGCGCCTCTATGGGGCCGACCCGGCGCTGGTGAAGCGGTTCGCCGTGCCCAGCCTGCACGTCGTGAAGATCTCCTACCCGCGCGCCACGTCGCAGGGCGGCATGGTCGAGCGCGACATGCACGCCGGCCAGCAGTACGTGCGCCTGCTGGACGTCGAGCTGGACGCCGAGGCGGTCTCGTGAGCGCGCTCCCCGCCGAGAGCCCCGCCGACGCCGAGGCCCGCCTGCGGATCGACCTCGCCGCCGCCTATCGCCTGGTCGCCCTGTTCGGCTGGGACGACCTGGTCTTCACCCACATCTCGGCGCGCATCCCGGGACCGGAGCACCACTTCCTGATCAACCCGTACGGCTGGATGTTCGAGGAGATCACCGCCGGCTCGCTGGTGAAGGTCGGGCTGGACGGTCAGGCGATCGGGCCGCGCGCGGCGATGGTCAATCCGGCCGGCTTCACCATCCACTCGGCGGTGCACGAGGCGCGCGAGGACGCCGGCTGCGTCATCCACCTGCACACGGTGGCCGGCACGGCGGTGGCGTCGCAGGAGGAGGGCCTGCTGCCGATGAACCAGACGGCCATGCTGTTGAACGGCCGCATCGCCTATCACGACTTCGAGGGCGTGGCCCTGGACCACGACGAGCGTCCGCGCCTGGTCGCCGACCTGGGCGCGAAGAACGTGATGATCCTGCGCAACCACGGCACCCTGACCGTCGGCCGCACGGTCGCCGAGGCCTTCACCCAGATGTACTTCCTGGAACGGGCCTGCGCGATGCAGGTGGCGGCCCAGGGCGGGACGGTCCGCCTGCCCGCCGATCCGGTGCAAGCCGTCGTCGAGCAGCAGAGCCAAGGCCTGGGCTTCGTCGCCGACCTGCTGGTCTGGCCGGCGCTGCTGCGCAAGCTCGACCGCGTGAATCCGGGCTACGCGGCATGACAGCTTCCCGACGGGTGGTCGTCACCCAGCGCTTCTTCGACGAGGCGACTGTCGTCTATCTGCAGGCCAACGGCTGCGAGGTGGCCGTCGCCGACCTGCCGCCGGGCAAGGGCGACGGCGACTTCACCCAGGCCGAGCTGGAGGCGCTGCTGGCGGGCGCGGCGGGCTGGGTCGTCGGCCACGCCCGCGTTACTCGCGACCTGATGGCGGCCCTGCCGGACCTGAAGGTCGTCTCGCGCCGGGGCGTCGGCTACGAGCGAGTCGACCTGGACGCGGCCCGGGACCTGGGCAAGGTCGTGGCCATCGCAGCCGGCGGTAACGACGCCTCGGTGGCCGACCACACGATCGCCCTGATCCTCGCCGTCGCGCGTCGCTTCCGCGAGAGCCAGGCCAACATGCTGGCGGGCAACTGGTCGATCCTGATGGGCTCGGACCTCTACCGGAAGACCGTCGGCGTCGTCGGCGCCGGCCGCATCGGCCGCAGCGTCGTCCAGCGCCTGCGCGGCTTCGAGGCCGAGGTGCTGGTCCATGGCGCCAGCCGTGACGAGGCCTGGGCGGCGGTGAACAACGTCGCCTACGTGGACATGCCGACCCTGCTGGCAAAGTCGGACGTGGTCACCCTGCACGCCCCACTGACGCCCGCGACGCGGCTGCTGATCGACGCCGACGCCCTGGCCGCGATGAAACCAGGGGCGATCCTGATCAACACCGCGCGCGGCGGGCTGGTCGACGACGCGGCGCTGCTGGAGTCGTTGCAGCGCGGCCACCTGGCCGGCGCGGGCCTGGACACCTTCATGAGCGAAAGCGACCCGGCCCTGAAGCCGGTCACCGACGCCCTCCTGGCCCTGCCCAATGTCGTCGCCACGCCGCACGCCGCCGCCTCGTCCCGCGAGGGCCTGGACCGCACCAACATGGTCGCCGCCCAGTCGGTGGTGGCGGTGCTGGACGGGAGTGATCCGGCTCCCGGCTGTGTCGTAGCGGACGGGCGCCAACGCTAGCCGCTTTCAGGGCCCTTTGTCGGAAGGCCCTGCACTCCCCCTATCGCACCGCCGCGGCGATCGCCTTACCGCAATCCACCGTGCCAAGCGGACCGCCGAGATCGCGGGTGCGCAGCTCTTGCTTCGCCAGCACCGTCTCGATGGCCGCCACTACGGATGCGGCCGCTTCGCGCTCGCCCAGATGGTCGAGCATCAGCGCCGCCGCCCAGATCTGACCCACCGGATTGGCGACCCATTGCCCGGCGATGTCGGGCGCGGAGCCGTGCACCGGCTCGAACAGCGAGGGGAACTTCCGTTCCGGATTGATGTTGGCCGCCGGAGCGATGCCGATCGTGCCGGTGCAGGCCGGCCCCAGGTCCGACAGGATGTCGCCGAACAGGTTGGAGGCCACCACCACGTCGAACCAGTCCGGGTGCTGCACGAAGTGCGCGGTCAGGATGTCGATGTGGTACTTGTCCCAGCACACGTCCGGATAACTCGGGGCCATGGCTTCGACCCGCTCGTCCCAGTACGGCATGGTGATCGAGATGCCGTTGGACTTGGTCGCCGAGGTGAGATGTTTCTTCTCCCGCCGCTGGGCCAAGTCGAAGGCGTATTTCAGGACCCGATCGACGCCGATGCGGGTCATCACCGTCTCCTGCATCACCACCTCGCGATCGGTGCCGGGGAAGATCTTCCCGCCGATCGAGGAGTATTCGCCCTCGGTGTTCTCGCGCACGACGTAGAAGTCGATGTCGCCCGGTCCGCGTCCGGCCAGCGGGCTGGGCACGCCGGGCATCAGCTTGACGGGGCGCAGGTTGACGTACTGGTCGAACTCCCGCCGGAACTGGATCAGCGAGCCCCACAGCGAGACGTGGTCGGGCACCGTCTCGGGCCAGCCGACCGCGCCGAAGAAGATGGCGTCGTGACCGCCGATCCGCTGCTTCCAGTCGTCCGGCATCATCTGGCCGTGCTTGAGGTAGTAGTCGCAGGAGGCGAAGTCGAAGTGGTCGTATTCGAACCGGCAGCCGTACTTGGCCGACACGGCGTCCAGCACGCGCAGGCCCTCGGGCACGACCTCCTTGCCGATCCCGTCGCCGGGTATGACTGCGATGCGATAGGTGCGGTTCGTGCTCATCGGAACTCTCGGGAAGCGGCGGACGGATCGATCAGGATCGCCCGGAAGTCGTTGACATTGGTCAGGGTCGGTCCGGTGACGACAAGTCCACCGACCGCCTTGAAGAAGCCGTAGCCGTCATTGTCGGCCAGCCTGTCGCGGGGACTGAGACCCAGGCGTCGGGCCAGCGCCGGAGTGTCTGGCTCCAGCACGGCGCCGGCGTTGTCCTCGGAGCCGTCGATGCCGTCGGTGTCGGCCGCCAGGGCGTGGACGCCGGGCAGGCCGTCCAGCGCCACGGCCAGGGCCAGCAGGAACTCGGCGTTGCGTCCGCCGCGGCCGGAGCCGCGCACGGTCACGGTGGTCTCACCGCCGGACAGGACCGCCCAGCGGCCTCGGCGACGGCGGCCGGTCAGGGCCATCAGGCAGTGGACCAGTTCGGCGTGTTCGCCCGCGATCTCCCGCGCCTCGCCTTCGATCCGGTCGCCCAGGACCACGGGTTCATAGCCGTTGGCGCGCGCGATGGCGGCCGCGGCCTCCAGCGACTTGGCGGGCGTGGCGATCATGCGGACGTCAGCGGGGACGTCGGACGGTCCGGGCGTCTCGCTGCGCGGGTCCAGCAGCCAGGCGCGGACCGCGCCCGGCACGGCGTCCAGCCGCCGCTCGAGAATGGCCAGGGCGTCGGCCGAGGTCGTGGGATCGCCCAGAGTCGGGCCCGAGGCGATGACGGCGGGGTCGTCGCCCGGCACGTCGGAAATGACCAGGGTCACCACCTTGGCCGGCGCGGCCGCCAGCGCCAGGCGTCCGCCCTTGACGGCCGAGAGGTGCTTGCGCACGCAGTTGATCTCGCCGATCGGCGCGCCGGACTTCAGCAGCGCCCGGGTGACCGCCTGCTTGTCGGCCAGCATGACGCCCTCCCCCGGCGCCGAGAGCAGCGCCGAACCGCCGCCGGACAGCAGGCAGAGGACGAGGTCGTCCTCGGTGAGCCCCCTCACCCGCTGCAGGATCGCCTGGGCGGCCTGTACGCCGGCCGCGTCGGACACCGGATGGGCGGCCTCGACCACCTCGATGCGCTCGCAGGGGACCGCGTGTCCGTAGCGCGTGACCACCAGCCCCGACAGCGGTGCGGGCCAGTGCATCTCGACCGCCCGCGCCATGGCCGCCGCGGCCTTCCCAGCACCGACCACGATCGTCCGCCCGCGCGGCGGCTCCGGCAGGAACGAGGGCAGCCGCGACGCCGGCGAGGCGGCGTCGACGGCGGCGTCGAACATGGCGCGAAGAAGGACCCCGGGCTGCATCAGCAGCCCGGGGCCGAGGATGGGCCGAGACCGCGCCGGCGGCGCCTCGGCCCTCGCGAGGTCATGGTCAGCGCGTCCAGCTGAAGGTCACGCCGAAGGTGCGCGGCGGGGCGTAGGCGCCGAAGTTCGCGCCCAGGAACGAACCCTGGAAGGTGCGCGTGACCTCGTTGCTCAGGTTCTTGCCCCACAGGGCCACCGACCAGTGGTCATGCGGCTCGGTGTAGACGATGCGGCCGTCATAGAAGTTGGTCGGCGGACGCCGCTCCGGACCCTCGTTCGAATTGTCGTCCCAGATGCTGCTTTCGTAGCGGTAGTCGACCGCGAAACGCACCGCGCCGCCGCCCGCCAGCGACCAATCGTACGAGGGCGACAGCACCACCTTGTGCTTGGGCACGCGAGCGATCTGGTTGCCGGCGTAGCTGACGCCCGGCTCGGCTTCGTACTCGTCGAACTTGGCGTCGGTGTAGCCGTAGGAGGCCACCAGCCTGCCGCCCTTGAACGGCCGCCAGCTGAGATAGGTCTCATAACCCTTGATCGTCGCCGCGCCGGCGTTGTCGGTGACCACCGCGCCGCTGGGCAGGGTCCGACGGGTCTGCAGGTCGCTGTAGTCCATCCAGTAGAGGGTGTTGTTCCAGACCAGGGAGCCGCCAAGGAAGGTGCTCTTCTGGCCCAGCTCGTACTGGGTGGCGTGTTCCGGATCGAACGGGTCGGCCGCCTCTTCCGCCGTCGCCGGCAGGTCCTGGAAGCCGCCGCTTTTGAAGCCGGTCGAGATCATCGCGTAGAACAGGTTGTCCTTGTTCGGCTGGAAGTTGACGCCGGTCCGCCAGGTCACCGCGTCGAACGAGTCCGAGGACGAGACGTCGAACCGCTCCTCGGCGCGGAACAGGGCGTTCCCAGCCAGGTCGTCGACACGATAGTCCTTCTTGTCCTTGGAGTAGCGCAGGCCGCCGATCACCGCGAAGCGCTCGCCCACCGGCACGGTGACGTCGCCATAGACCGCGTAGCTCTTGAGCTGGGCGTCCTGGGTGTAGGTCTCGGTTCCCGGCCTGCCGATGGTGAGCTTCAGCGTGTCGGTGCGGTGCGTGTCGCTGTTGAAGTTGTAGAGGCCGACCACCCACTGGACCGGGCTGTCCGGCAGCGAGGAGAGCCGCAGCTCGTGGCTGGAGGCGTCGCTCTTCTCGGCGTTGCCGCCCTCGATGCCGATGAAGTTGGTCGTCGGGTTGCCGCCGTCGAAATCGTAATAGGTGTCGTAGTCGAGATCGCGATACGAACCCAGATAGGTCAGGGTCGCGAACGACAGGTCCCAGTCGGCCTGGAAGCGCAGGCCCCAGGTGTCGCGGTCCTGATGGCCGTCGATCGAACCGGCCGAATGGTCGCGGTCGCGATCCACCGTCCAGAAGGCCGAGTACGGGCTGCTGTCGTCGAGGTCGAGCACGTGCTGGCCCGGCCCGGTCCCGCGATCGCGCGTGCCGTCGACGCCCGCCTGGACGCGGAAGGTGGGGCTCAGCTCGGCCGCCACCTGGAACCGGCCGCTCCGGGTGTCCTGGTCCTCCAGCGAGCCGCCGGTATAGGTGTTGTCGACATAGCCGTCGTGCTTGCGCCAGGCGGCGCTGGCCCGCACGGCGGCCTTGCCGTCCGCGAACGGCGCATTGAGGAAGCCCGCGCCCTCGAAGCGGTCGTAGTTGCCGGCCGTCGCCTCGACGCCCGCGTCGAAGCCGGTCAAGCTGGGGCGCTTGGAGACCACATTGACCGCGCCGCCGACCACGTTGCGGCCGTACAGCGTGCCCTGCGGGCCCTTGAGCACCTCGATCCGCTCGACGTCGAAGGCGTCGAAAGCGACCATGGCCGGGCGGCCCAGATAGATTTCATCGAGGAAGATGGCCGAGCTCGGGTCGCCCGCGGCGCCCCGGTCGGTCGAGCCGATGCCGCGGATGGCGATGCGCGGCTGCGAGGCCGGGAAGGCGTCGAACTCCAGGCCCGGCGTACGGCTGGAGACGTCGTCGATCTCGCGGATGCGGGCTTCCTTCACCTGCTCGGCGCCGAAGGCGGTCACGGTCACCGGCACATCCTGCAGACGCTCGCTGCGGCGCTGGGCGGTGACCACCACTTCGTCGAGCGTGGCGTTATCGGCCGACGCGGCCTGGGCCAGCGCGTGACCGGCGGACATCAGAGCCGTCGCGGCGACGCCGCACGCCAGCACCTTGCGCCTCATCGAGACCATATCGCCCTCCCCTGGGGTCATTATTGAACCCCGTCTCAGCGGGGGATGCCGGGACGATAGACAGTCTGGATGCTACCGGTCAACAGATTGCATCCAATTTTATATCAGTTTGAATGTGATCCTTGACGGTGGCGGTGACGGGCGGCAGGTTCCTAGCGAAGGGTCGCGATCGCGAGGATACGCGCCTTGGTGCGGAGGACGTGTTCGATCATGAGGCGCTCGGCCTCCTCCCCGTCCCCCGACCGGATCGCCGCCAGCAGGTTCTCATGATCGGCCTGCGACTGGACGATGTGCGGCGGAACGGTCGGCGCGATCTGGCGCGCGCGAGGCGGTACATGCGCCGCCACCGTCGGAGACACCCGCACCGCGTCGCCGAACACCGGATAGAGGATCGTCATCCGCATGGCGTGGCGAAGCACCAGGTTGTTGGCGGCGTGGTGGATTCGGCGGTGGAAGGTCCAGTTGATGTCGTACCAGTCGTATTCCAGCGCCTCGGACCACTCGCCGCGATCGACGATGGCGCGGCCGCGCGTCACCAGGGCGCTCAGCGCCTTGAGCCCCTCTTCCGCCCAGCCCTGTTCGATCGACAGGCGACAGGCCAGGCCCTCGATCCGGGCGCGCACCTCGATCGAGTCGTAGATGTCGCCCAGGGTCACGGCCCGGACGGTGTAGCCCCGGTTCATGCTGTAGAGCACCAACCCTTCGGCCGACAGCACGGCCAGGGCGCTGCGCACCGGCGTGCGCGAGACGTCCAGCTGGGTCGCCAGCCCCTCGGCGCGCAGGCGCGTACCGGGCGCGATCTCGCCGGTGACGATCATCTCGCGCAGCCGGGTCAGCACCGTGTGGGTGGCCGGCTCGGTGTTCTGGGGATCGGCCAAGGCCTCGACATCGTCCGCCATCTTCGCCCCCGCCATCGCGCGCTCCGAGAATCTTCCTGCCGCTCCACGGTGAGCGATCCGCCGGAGCCATACAATCCTCGGACGCCGCCCGTCCTCCCCATTCAACCATCCGCCCCCGGCCTATCGCCGACGGAGACCCGCTCGTGACGTCCAACTTCCTTCTCGATCCGGCCTTCCTCGGCCTGGCCATGGTCGTGACCTTCATGACGCTGATCATGACCAAGCGCATGTCGGCGATCGCCGCCCTGCTGCTCGTGCCGATCCTTTTCGGCCTGATCGCGGGCGCCGGCGCGGGGCTGGGGCCGATGATGATCAAGGGCGTCCTGCAGGTGGCCCCCACCGCCCTGATGCTGGCCTTCGCCGTGCTCTATTTCGCGATCATGATGGACGCGGGCCTGTTCGATCCGCTGGTCAGGAAGGTGCTGGCCACGGTCGGCGAGGACCCGGTGCGCATCACCCTGGGCACGGCCATCCTCGCCACCGTGGTCTCGCTGGACGGCGACGGCACGACCACCGCCCTGATCGTCATCACCGCCATGCTGCCGGTCTATCGCAAGGTCGGGATGAATCCGCTGATCCTGGCCACCCTGCTGGGCTCGACCAATTCGCTGATGAACTACGTGCCCTGGGGCGGACCGTCCGCACGGGCGGCCAGCGCCGTACACGCCGACCTGACCCAGGTCTTCCTGCCCCTGCTGCCGGCGATGATCGCCGGCCTCGCCGGCGTCTACGGCCTGGCCTGGCTGTTCGGCCGTTCGGAGCGTCGCCGGCTTGCGCAGCTGACCCTCCCCGCCGGGCCGATCACCGACCAGGCCGTCGTCGCGTTGCCCTCAAGCATCGACGAGGACGCCGCCGCCCTCCGCCGGCCGCGGCTGTTCTGGCTCAATCTCCTCCTCACCGTCGGCCTGCTGCTGGGCATGATCCTGAGCCTGGCGCCGCTGCCCGTCCTGATGATGGGCGCGTTCGCCATCGCCGTGACGATGAACTATCCGCGCCTGGGCGAGCAGAAGGCGCGCATCGCCGCCCATGCCGACAACGTCGTCAATGTGGTGGTGCTGATCTTCTCGGCCGGCGCCTTCACCGGCATCCTGAACGGCACGGGCATGGCCGACGCCATGGCGACCGCCGCCCTCTCGGTCATCCCGACCAAGATCGGGCCGTTCCTGGCGCCGATCACCGCCCTGGCCAGCATGCCGCTGACCTTCGTGATGTCCAACGACGCCTACTATTTCGGCGTGGTGCCGGTGATCGCCCAGACCGCCGCCCACTATGGCATCGCCCCCGAAGCCATCGCCCGCGCCTCCCTGATCGGCCAGCCCGTCCACGCGCTCAGCCCCCTGCTGGCGCCGATCTACCTGGCCTGCGGCCTGCTGGGCGTGGACGTCGCCGACGCCCAGCGGTTCGCCCTGAAATGGGCGGTGCTCATCTGTCTGCTGGTGCTGGGCGCGGCCTTGCTGACCGGAGCCGTGCCGCTGACGGCTTGACGGCCGACGCGGACACGTCGCGCGTCCGCCCGCGACCTCGAACTCAATCATGACGGGCTAAGATCGAATCACTCACCCTTCAGTCTTGTGAATCGGTGATTTCCAGCGTTCTCTAGCGCCACGCTTGAGGGGCTCGGGCGTGCTCCCGATCTCGCCGCCGCGCTCGCGCCGCCCCTCGCCAACGCCTCGGAGTCCCCGCCGTCCGGCGGCTCGAGTCGTCAGTACCGCGTCCGCCTACCCCGAGCGGCCCATGCCGGACCGCCGATCACAGCACGAGGTAAGACATGACGATTTCCTCCACCCGCGTCCTGACCGCTTCGGCCCTCACCCTGACCGCCGGCCTGGCGCTGTCGGCCTGCAAGCCGAGCACGCCCCCGGCCGCTCCCGACACCACGATCACCAAGGAAGAGGTGGCGGCCGCCGAGAAGGCCTGGGGCAAGGCCCTGGTGGACATCTCCCTCGCCTATGACACCGGCGGCCTCCCGAAGGCCAAGCCGCTGGCCAGCAGCGTGATCGACACGGCCTACGGCTACAATCTGGGTCCGGTGCTGTTCAAGCCGACCCTGACCCGCGAGCCCCAGACCTTCCGCCTGACCAAGGAAGGCGCTCTGTCCTATTTCGTCGGCGACGATCCCAACTTCCCGGGCGACACCGGCTTCGCGCTCAAGCACTGGCGCGACGTGCAGGTCAATGACGTCGGCCTGCAGATCAACGGCAGCGTGGCCAACACCATGGGCAAGGTCACCTTCACCGACAACAAGGGCTGCACGACCACCGTCGACAAGACCTGGGTCTTCAAGAAGGATGAGAAGAACGTGGTGCGGATCATCGTGCACCATTCGTCCCTGCCTTTTGGAGAGACGGGTGAGCCGGTCTGTCCCAAGCCTGGCGAAGCCAAGGTCGCGGCCCCGGCCAAACCCTCGTAGGCGCGCCCCGGAAACGTCCTCGCCGTCACCGCCCAGGCGCAGGGCCTGAAGTCGGCGACGGCTCGGATCCGCTAGACCAGGGCAGTCTGATCAGTTCGAACTCGGCACGCTGGCCTTGCTGACCAGGATCGTCACGCTGACGCGACGGGCCTCGGCGTCGTTCTTGGGCGGATCGGGGTCCTGGGCGACGGGGTTCTCGCCCAGCGCGGCGGGCGGGACGAAATAGACCGGCAGGACGCCGCAGCTCTCGATCAGATATTCCTTCACGGCGACCGCGCGGCGGGCGCTGAGACGCTTGTTGGCCTCGGCGTTGCCCTTCGGGTCGGCGCGGCCGACGACGGCCAGGCGATAGCCCGCCTTGATCGTCTTGGCCTTGACGGCGATGTCCTGCAGGTCCTGCTTGCCCTGGTCGGAAAGCGTGGCCTTGCCCACGTCGAAGAACACCTTGGTGCGGCCCGCCGCCACGAGGTTACCGATGTTGTTCAGCCGCTCTTCCTGCTCGGCGATCGCCTTCTTGTTGGCGGCGACGCCCTCCTCGGTCTGGTTGATCCCGGCCGCGATCTGCTGGGCGGTCTTCAAGTCTGATTTCTTGAAGGTGATCGATTGGGCGACGAGGCCGGTGTCCGTTGGTATGCCCCGGAACTCGATGGCCAGGCCGCGGATCAGGTCCGTGGGCGAACCGCTCTCACGCTGCAGCACGCCCGCGCCGGCGGTGGCCGTGATCTTGGTGTCCGGCGTCAGGGTGAGGGTCTGCTGTTCCGTGCCGATCTTGACACCCAGGGTGTTGTCGGTGTGCGACGTGATGATGCCCTTGTAGACCGTGGCCTCCTGGGCGAATGAGAGTCCAGGCAGGGCCATCAGCACCGCCCCGAACATAGCGACCACCGCTTTGCGGATATCCATGTTGCGCGTTCTCCATTACCCGCGCTCCGGCCCCCCGGTTCGGCGGCGTCGTAGCGGCGCAGGCTCGCTTAGGTGGTAGCGTGAGGAAAACTCGCGCGACATCCGTTCAATACCTGAGCCGGGCCTAAGACATCCCCCGATCCCCATCGGCGCGGCGGGTTGATTTTGTTGGAGCGCAAGGGTTGGTTGCGCGGGACGCTGAGGCGGGCGATGTTGACCGCTCGATGACACCTTCGCCTTGCGGAACCTCGTCGGGACAGTGGGGTTCCACCTCAGCACAGCGCTCCAGGTATGTCTGATTTTATGCTTTCTCGTCGCCTGACGGACCTCGCCCAAGCCGAGCGCTTCGAGTTGCTGCTTGGCGCGGTCAAGGACTACGCCATCTATCTGCTCGACGCCGAAGGCCACGTGGCGACCTGGAACACCGGCGCTCAGCTGTTCAAGGGGTACACGGCCGAAGAGATCATCGGCCGGCATTTCTCGACCTTCTACACGGAGGAGGACCGCGCGGCGGGCGTGCCCGAGCGCGCGCTGCGGACCGCGGCCGAGAGTGGCCGCTTCGAGTCCGAAGGCTGGCGGGTGCGCAAGGACGGCACGCGGTTCTGGGCCAGCGTGGTGATCGACCCGGTCATCGACGGCGGCGAGCTGATCGGCTACGCCAAGATCACCCGCGACATCTCCGAAAGGCGCGCCGCCGACGAGGCGCTGCGCGAAAGCGAGCGGCGGTTCCAGATCCTGGTCCAAGGCGTCAAGGACTACGCCATCTACATGCTGGATCCCGACGGGATAATCACCAACTGGAACGCCGGAGCGCAGGCGATCAAGGGCTATACCGCCGATGAGGTCATCGGCCGCCACTTCTCGACCTTCTACACCCCCGAGGACCGGGAGGCGGGAGCCCCCGCCGTGGCTCTGGCCACGGCCCTGCGCGAGGGCAAGTTCTCGGGCGAGGCGCAGCGCGTGCGCAAGAACGGCGAGCGGTTCTGGGCCAGCGTGGTGATCGACCCGATCCGCGACGAGTCCGGTCGCCTGCTGGGCTTCGCCAAGGTGACCCGCGACATCACCGAGCGCCGCCGGGTCGAGGAGGAGCTGGAGCAGTCGCGCGAGGCCCTGGTCCAGGCTCAAAAGATGGAAGCCATCGGGCGGCTGACCGGCGGGGTCGCCCACGACTTCAATAACCTGCTGACGGTGATCCGCGCCTCGGCCGACTTCCTGCGCCGCTCGGACCTGCCCGAGGATAAGCGCGCCCGCTATGTCGAGGCCATCGCCGAGACCGCCGAGCGCGCGGCCACCCTGACCGGCCAGCTCCTGGCCTTCGCGCGCCGCCAGCCGCTGCAGCCCGAGATCTTCGACGTCTGCGCCCGCCTCCAAGGCCTGCACCGAATTATCGGCAGCACGATCGGCTCGTCGGTGACGATCGAGACCGACCTCCCTGAGACCGAGCATGTGGTCGAGGCCGATCCCAGCCAGTTCGACACCGCCATCCTCAACATGGTCATCAACGCCCGCGACGCCATGCCGCGCGGCGGGACGATCCGGATCGCCGCGCGGATGGTCGACGGCGTCCCGGCCGTGCGCGGCCATGCGCCCGCCTTGGGGGCCTTCGTGGCGGTCGACATCACCGATGACGGCACCGGCATGTCGCCCGAGACTTTGAAGAAGATCTTCGAGCCGTTCTTCACCACCAAGCCCGTCGACAAGGGCACGGGTCTGGGCCTCAGCCAGGTCTACGGCTTCGCTAAGCAGTCGCGGGGCGAGATCGATGTCGAGAGTGAACTGGGCGTGGGCACAACCTTCACCCTCTACTTGCCCAGCGCCGACGGCCGGGCGCTGACGCCACCCACGACCGACTCCGTGCTGGTCGATCTGTCACGAGTGGCCCGGCGGAACATCCTGCTGGTCGAGGACAACGAGGGCGTGGGCAAGTTCGCCGCCGGCCTGCTGAAGGAGCTTGGCCAGGTGGTCACCTGGGTGGGCGACGGCCAGGCGGCGCTCAAGCAGTTGACCAACAACCGCGACGCCTTCGATCTGGTGTTCTCGGACGTGGTCATGCCCGGCATCAGCGGCGTGGAGCTGGCCCAGCAGATTCAGCGCCAGTGGCCGGACCTGCAGGTGGTGCTGACCAGCGGCTACAGCCACGTGATCGCCGAGCAGGGCTCGCAGGGCTTTCCGCTGGTGAAGAAGCCCTATTCGATCGATGGCTTGCTGGCGATCCTGGGGTCGAGGCCGGACTAGGCCGGATACCCGCCGCCGTCCTTCTCTTCATCTCCGGCCGACCGCTTTCAACACCCCTGGACGATACGGCGGTCGCGCGGCTGGTGCTGACGGCGGCGGACGGCGGCGTGCTGGACCGGGCCAGCGCCATGCCAATCTCCAGGGCCTCGGCCGCCACCTCCCGCTCGAACCGTGACCGGAGGAACTTCACCGGCGGCGCATCGGTTCACAAGGGGCGAGACATGGAGGAAACCGATGTCCAAAGCCCCGCCCATTCCGCCCGAGCAAAGAGCTTTCAAGGGCCAGAAGCCGCAAATCGAAGGCCGAGGCGATCGTGATGACCTGCAGTCGCCCGATCCCGGCAACGCCGACGTGAAC
>JAGIBE010000258.1 GCA_017744495.1 Caulobacter sp.
ATACAGCGCTCGCCAGGCCGGCAGGTGGTCGCCCAGGGCGATCTCCGTCGCCTCCACCCGGCCGTGGGCGCGCTTGATCTCGTAGCGATGGTGTTTGCCATAGGCGAGCGGACCGACGTCGCGGTCCAGGATCTGATGCGACTTGAACGGCCGGACGAGGTCGAAGGCGGTCTCAAGGGCGGCGGACGACGGGCCCAGGCGATCCTCGACCACCAGCACCACCGAGACCAGGCCCTCGGCCTTCAGCCGAGCCAAGCCGTCGGCGAGGTCGGCTTTGTCGGCCAGCACCGTCAGCGGATAGGGCCCGACCGCGTCCTCCCGCGTCCCGCAGGGTGTGGGCCGCGCCAGCACCCAGGCATCCCACTCGGGCACGGCGACGGGCCGCCCGATATGGCCGAGCGTCGCGGCGTAGTCCTTACGGGCGTAGGGATGGGTCATCGCAGCAGATCGTTCGCCAGATCGGCGATTCGTTCCATGGTCGCCGCGTCGTAGCGATGGTCGCACGGCAAGGTGACGAGTTCGCGGGTCCAGCCGGCCTCACGAGGAAAGGCCTCGGCCGGCGCGGCGATCCTGGGCCAGTGCACGGCGGCGAAGACGCGTTGGGCGTGCAGCCCGGCCAGCAGCCGGCCGCGTTGCTCCGGCTCCAGGCGCAGGACATAGCCCAACGGCGGCGCGCCCGGTTCGGCGGGCAGCGCCGACCACGCTCGCAGTTTGCGGTCGAGGATCGTCCAGTTGGCGCGGCGCGGTTCGGACAGCCTGTCCAGCGAGACGGCTTCCAGGATCGCCAGGCTCTCGGCGGTCATGGCCTGGTCGCCGACCGCCATGGCCGCCTCCTTGGCCTGGTTGGCGGCGTGCCAGGCGGCGTTGTCGCGCCCCTCCGGATCGGCGGCCCGCAACAGCGGCGCACGCCACAGGGCGTCGGCGTCCGCCGCCTTGGTCGGCTGGGGCGGCCTCTGGGCCGCGTCCGGCGCGATTAGCAGGCCGCCGTCGGCCACGCCCAGCAGCTTGCGGGGGCTGAACAGCTGCCAGGCGCCGGGGATCGGCGGTCCGGCCTCCAGAGCCTGGGCGCGGTCTTCGACGATCCGTAGGTCCGGACGCCGGGCGGCGAAGGCCCGCATCTCGGGCGCGAGCGGCAGGCCGAAATGGGCGACGAAGACGACGAGATCGCCAGGCTGGGCCGCTTCAATCGCAGCGAGGTCGGGCTTGAAACCTTCCAGCACCGGATAGAAGCGCGTCCGCGCCGCAAGAGCCGGGTCGAGGAGATCGCCGCAGACGAAGGCGGGCAGCAAGATCGAGGCCGTGGGCCAAGTCCGCGCCAGGGCCGCGAAGGCCGAGCGGGCGTTGACGAAGGCGCTGTAAGGGCGTCCGCCGATCCAGGCGTCGAGCAGGCTCGGCGAGCCGACGGCCGAGGCGGAAGGGTGGCGCTCGAAGAACCCGCCGATCGGCCGGTAGGTCGGCCCGGCTGAGGCGCAGAGGTTGGTCACCGCGCGGTGTACCCGCCGTCCACGAGGTAGGTCCCCCCGTGGCAGGACCCCGACTCGTCGCCGCACAGGAAGGCGGCCATCTGGGCCACCTCCTCGACGGAGACGTACTTCTGCAGCGGCAGCGACTTGGAGGCGTCCGGGCGGCCGGCGGCGCGGGCCGGGTCGCGGGCGGAAAGCGCCTCGTCCAGCCGCCGCATCATGTTCGAGGCGATGGGGCCGGGGCACACGGCGTTGAGCCGTACGCCTCGCGGTCCGGCCTCGAGGGCCGCGGAGCGGACCAGGCCGATGACCGCGTGCTTGCTGGCCGTGTAGGCGCCCAGGTTCGGACCGCCGACCACGCCGGAGATGGACGACAAGGCCACGATGCTGCCCGCGCCCTGCGGCTTCATCACCCGCAGGCAGGCCTGCATCGCGTGGAGGCAGCCCTTCACATTGACCGCCATGACCTGGTCGAAGGCGTCGCCGTCGATCTCCTCGATCGGGGCGACCGGCCCCTCGATCCCTGCGGCCAGCACCGCCGCATCGAGACGGCCGAAGCGCTCGATGGCGACGCGCACCACCGCGTCCACGGCGGCGCGATCGGTGACGTCGGCGGCCAGGAACGCGACGTCCGGCCGGTCCAGGAAACGGCCGGGCGGCGGCGCGCGGTCGCTCATCACGACCCGGGCGCCCTTGTGCAGGAACAGATCGGCGCAGGCCTGGCCCACGTCGCCGGAGGCGCCGGTGATCAGGACGGTGCGGCCCGCCAGGCTCGACATCTAGGCCTCGGCCACGGCGCGGCCCAGGGCGGCGGCGATGCGGCGGATCTCCGGCACACTGAGGTCGATGGCGAAGGGCAGGCCTACCACCGAGGCGCCCAGACGGTCGGTGTGGCGAAGGTCTCCTCGGCCACAGTCGGCGAAGGCCGGGCTGACATGGCAGCCGCGTCCCCACCACTGGCGGGTCCCCACGCCCTCGGCCTCCAGCGCCGCCGCGACGGCGGCCGCCGCGCCGTCCGGGACGCGGACGTTGCAGACGCTAGTGACCCACTCCGCGCCCCAGCCCGGCTGGAAGCGTACCTTCGGCTGGTCGATCAGGGCGATGCGCAGGTGCTGGGCGGCGCGCGCGAACTGCAGGCGGTCGGCCTGCCAGGAATCGAGAGCCGCGAGGCCCACCGCCGCGGCGTATTCGGAAAGCTTGGCGTTGGTGGCCGGAACCTGGCTCTCGCGGCTGCCCTGGAAGCCGAAGGTCGACAACTGGCGCACGCGCAGGGCCAGGTCGTGGTCGTCGGTGACCAGGAAGCCGCCCTCGCCCAAGCCCAGGGCCTTAGTGGCGTGCAGGCTGACCACGGCCGGCAGGTCGGCGTCGCGCAGGGCGTCGAAAGCGGCCGCGGCGTCCAGCAGGACGGGGACGCCGCTCTCCTCACGGAACCGGCGCCAGGCGGCGAGATCGCCGAGCGCACCGAACGCGCAGACGGGAATCACCGCCACGAGCTCCTCGCGCACCGCCGACGGCAGCTCGGCGATGGCTTCGGGGGTCATCATCCAGGTGTCGGGATCGACGTCGACGAACCAAGGCCGGAGACCCGCCTGGATCACGGCGTGGGCGGTGGCCACGAACGTCCAGGCCGGGATGGCCACATAGCCCCCCGCCGGCAGGTCCCAGGCGCTCAGCGTCAGGATCAGGGCCTGCGTGGCGTTGGCGATCGTCACGACCTCGGCGCCGGCCGGGAACCGCCCGGCCAGGCGCGCCTCGAAATCCGTCAGCAGCGGCCCGAAGTTCGAATACCAGCGCGCGGTGTCGATCCGCTGCAGATACGGAAAGATCGCTTCGGCTGACGGCAGGCGGGGACGCGCCACCGGCACGGACGCCGGCGCGGCCGGCCCCGCAAGGGTCGTTGCTTTATGGACGAGCAAGGCAGTTCCTCCGACGTCCGATGATGCCAACACCAACATGGTTAACGGCGCGTTAGGGGGACGCCTGTCCGGCAAGGCTCGGTGAAGGGGGTCGGAGCGCGGACGCGTGCTCGTCGATACGGACAAGGCGTACGGCGCTTCGCCACAACGAGCTCTAAACACGTGAATTTACGGCGAAATCTTTCGAGGGGTGTCGCCATGGAAAGGCCCATGCCCACGCATCGCAGCCTGGATTGGGACAAAAGGCCGCGCTGTGGACGGAAAGTCGCTTCATCGTTGCGACGTTGCCTAGGACAACACTTTCACTATGCGGTCACGGACGCCCTCGGAGCCTATCAGAAACTCTGATATGACGCCTGAGGATAAGTCTATTGATCCGGTAGGTTTTAGACGCCCTTCTATGAGCAAAGGCGCGCGCGCCGTAACGGCTCATGATCCATGCCCCTCGCGGTCCTCTCTAGAAATTCTGACGCGTCCGCCCTGCCCGACCTCGATGCGGTCCTGCCCCGCCTGACGGCCGCCTTCGCCGCGACCGCCGCTCTGCACGACCGTGAGGCCAGCTTTCCGACCGCCAATTTCGAGGCCCTGCGCGACGCGGGCTTGCTCGCCCTGACCGCGCCCAAGCGCCTGGGCGGCCTGGAGGCCGACCTGCCCACCGCCCTGAAAGTGATCTCGGCCGTCGCTCGGGGCGAGCCGGCCACGGCGTTGGTGCTGGTCATGCAGTATCTGTTCCACGCTTCGGTCGAGGGGCGCTCCGGCTGGCCCGAACACCTCAAGCAGCGGGTGATCGGCGAGGCGATCCGCGACGGCGCCCTGATCAACGCCCTTCGCGTCGAGCCGGACCTCGGCACCCCCGCCCGTGGGGGCCTGCCCGCCACCATCGCCCGCCGCACGCCGGAAGGCTGGCGGATCAGCGGCCGCAAGATCTATTCGACCGGCTCGACCGCCCTGACCTGGTTCGTGGTCTGGGCCCGTTCGGACGACGCCGAACCCCTGGTCGGCGGCTGGCTGGTGCGCGCCGGCACCCCGGGCGTCGTGATCGAGGAGACCTGGGACCATCTGGGCCTTCGGGCCAGCGCCAGCCACGACGTGGTGTTCGAGGACGTGCTCGTCCCGCTGGACCACGCCCTGGACCCTCAGCCGGTCGGCGCCCCGCCGCCCTACCCCGCCACCTTCGCGGCCTGGTCGGCGGTGCTGACGGCGGCGATCTACGACGCCGTGGCCCGAGCCGCCCGCGACTGGCTGGTCGATTTCCTGGCCAACCGCAAGCCGGCGAACCTGGGCGCGGCCCTGTCGACCCTGCCCCGCTTCCAGGAAGCCGTCGGCGACATCGACGGCCTGCTGTTGTCCAACCGCGTGCTGCTGGATACCGCAGCGCGCGGCGAGGTCGGCGGAGTCGAGGCGGGACTGGTCAAGCACCTGGTCACCGAGAACGCCATCACGGTAGTGGAGAAGGCCCTGAAGCTGACCGGCAATCCGGGCCTGACCCGCCACAACCCGCTGGAGCGCCATCACCGCGACGTGTTGTGCGGCCGGGTCCACACCCCGCAATCCGACGTCGTATTGACCAGCGTCGGTAAGGTCGCCTTCGCGGCGTATGAGGCCGCGCGATGAGCCGTCTGATCGTCGCCAGCCAGCTTCCGGAGCTATTCAACAACGTCTTCGCCCAGCACGTTGGCGACGCCGAGATCGTGGCCGTGCCGCCCGGGCTGGCCGCACCGCTGCCCGCCGAGGCCAAGGTCCTGGTCGCCGCCCCCTTCCGCAAGGCCGGCGGCGTACTGCCGCCCGAGCCGCCCAAAGGCTGGCCCTATGACGTGAAGTGGGTGCAGCTGGTCTCGGTCGGCATCGACTTCTATCCCGACTGGCTGTTCGACGGCCCCGTCGTGACCTCGGCGCGCGGCTCGTCGGCCGTGGCCCTGGCCGAATTCGCCCTGGCCGCGATTCTGGCCGACGCCAAGCGCCTGCCCGACATCTGGATCGACAAGGCCGAGCGCTGGGCGCCACAACCACTGAAGCTGATCGCCGGGACCACCCTGGGCCTGGTCGGCTTCGGGGCGATCGGCGAGGCCCTGGCTCCACGCGCCCAGGCCCTGGGCCTGAACGTCATCGCCACACGCCGTTCCGACAAGCCGATCCCCACGCCCGGCGTAGAGCGCGTGGCCGACCTGAAGACCCTGTTCGCGCGCAGCGACCACGTGGTGCTGGCCGCCCCGGCCACCCCCGAGACCCGCCGCCTGATCAACCGCGAGGTCCTGGCCGCCGCCAAGCCCGGCCTGCATCTGATCAATATCGCCCGCGGCGCCCTGATCGACGACGAGGCCTTGCTGGAGGCTATCGACGAAGGCCGGGTCTTCCGGGCCAGCCTGGACGTGACCCATCCCGAGCCGCTGCCGGCGGGTCACCCCTTCTACACCCACCCCAAGATCCGGCTGTCGCCGCACACCTCGGTGCACACGCCCGACACCCGCATCAACCTGGCGACCCGCTTCGCCGAGAACCTCGCCCGCTTCCGGTCCGGCGCGCCTCTGGCCGACGTCGTCGACCTGTCGCGCGGCTACTGAAGGACATCGCCATGACCGCCATCAGCCCGGCCCGGGCATTCACCTCGCAAGGCCCACACCCGGCCAAGATCGAGACTGTGCTGCCCGAGTTCGGCGCGCGCGAACTGCCGCGCCAGCCCACCCACGAGCAGGAGCGGCTGTACCGCAAGCAGCGCCTGGCCGCCTCGTATCGCCTGTTCGGCCGATACGGCTTCGACATGGGCGGGGCCGGCCACATCACCGCCCGCGACCCCGAGCTGACCGACCACTTCTGGGTCAATCCGTTCGGCGTCCACTTCTCGCGGATCAAGGTCTCGGACCTGATGCTGGTCAGCCATTCAGGCGAGATCGTCCAGCCGCCCGCCAAGGTTCCGGCACGGCTGAACCGGGCCGCCTTCGCCATCCACTCCCAACTGCACGAGGCGCGTCCCGACGTGGTGGCCGCCGCCCACTCGCACTCGCTGTACGGCAAGGCCTGGTCGGCCCTGGGCCGCCTGCTGGACCCGCTGACCCAGGACTCGGCCGCCTTCTACGAGGACCACGCCCTGTTCGAGGAGTTCTCGGGCGTGGTGCTGGACACCAGCGAAGGTCAGAAGATCGCCAAGGCCTTGGGGCCGAAAAAGGCCGTCATCCTGCAGAACCACGGCATCCTGACCGTCGGCCAGTCGGTGGAGGCCGCGGTCTGGCGCTATCTGGCGCTGGAGAACGCCTGCCAGACCCAGCTCTTGGCCGAGGCCGCCGGTCCGACCAAGCCGATGCCGCCCGAGGTGGCCAAGCACACCGCCGGCCAGGTGGGCAGCGAAGCCGGCGGCTTCTGGGCCTTCCAACCCTACTGGGACGTGGTCACCGAAGAAGAGCCGGACCTGTTCGACTGATGATCCTTTCCCGTCGTCTTCTCCTCGCCGGCGGCCTGTCCGCCGCCGGACTCTCCACGCTCGCCGCCTGCTCGCCCAAGGCCGCCAAGTCCGGCTCGCTCGAAGACCTGACCCTGCGCGCCGCCACCTATCGCGGCAATCTGGACGCCTTCTTCCAGCAAGCCGGCGTCGCGGATACGCCATACAAGGTCGCCAAGTCGGAGTTCGTCGGCGGCAACCTGATCGCCGAGGCCATCAACGCCGGCGCCCTGGACATCGGCGGCATGAGCGAGATTCCGCCGATCTTCGTCGCCGGCTCGCCGGGGAACCAGGTACGGATCGTCGCGGTGCTGCAGGGCGATGTGAACAACCAGGTCGTGCTGGTCCCCAAGGACAGCAAGGCCCAGGCTTTCGCCGACCTGAAGGGCAAGCGTATCGGCTATGTGAAGGCCACCACCTCGCACTACATCCTGCTGCGCCTGCTGGACGAGGCGGGCCTGAAATGGAGCGACATCAAGCCCGTCGCCCTGTCGCCGCAGGATGGGTTCGCGGCCTTCTCCAGCGGGGCGATCGACGCCTGGGTGATCTACGGCGTGATCGTCCAGCAGGCGCGCCAGGCGGGCGCGCGGGTGTTGCGCACGGCCCTGGGCATCCTGTCAGGCAACTATCTGGTCGCCGCCGCCAAGTCGGCCCTGGACGATCCGCTGAAGCGCCAGGCCCTGGGCGACTATCTGGGCCGCTACGCCAAGGTGGCGGAATGGGCCAATGCCGACGACGCGCGCTGGGCCCAGGCCCGGAGCGCCGCCACTAACGTTCCCGCCGCGCTCTATTTGCGCGAATTCAAGGAGCGCAGCGCCCCCACCCGCCTGCTGCGTATCAGCGAGGCGGCCATCGCTTCGCAGCAGGGTGTCGCCGACGCCTTCGCGGCCGCCGGCCTGATCCCGGCCAAGGTCGATGTACGGCCGTTGTGGGACGACCGCCTGAGCAGCCTCCTCCCCGACAAATAGGATCACTCAAGCAACATATTAAAGATCACGATATGAGCAACGCTTAAAGTCTATAGATTTTATATGATTTGAGGCACGATCTATATTCGATGCTTATCCCTGGATACAAGAACGGGGATAATCATGTCGTTACGAAATTCTTCTCTGTACTGGATCGTAGGCACTTCCGCCCTGGTGCTGGCGGGCGCGGCGGAGGCCGCGACGCCGGAAGCTCCAACCGCCGCCGAGGTCGACGCCAACGCCGCTCCGGCGGTGGAGCAGGTGATCGTCACCGCCGAGCGCCGGGCCACCGACCTGCAGAAAACCGCCATCGCCATCTCGGCCTTCAACCAGCAGCTCCTGGCCGACCGCAAGGAGGACAACATCCGCGACCTGGCCGGCCAGGTGCCGAACCTGACCATCAGCCGCGTCACCATCAGCCACACCACCCAGACCTACGCCCTGCGCGGCGTCGGCGAGGCCGACCCGATCCAGGAACCGGTGCTGGCCGTCTATGTCGACGACGTCTACATTCCGCGCCAAATCGGCTCGATGGTCGAGTTCAACGACCTCGAACGCGTCGAGGTGCTGCGCGGTCCTCAAGGCACGCTGTATGGCCGCAACTCCAGCGCCGGCGCCCTGCGCATCATCACCCGCGACCCCGGCGACGCCCTACGCGCCAAGGCCGAGGTCGGCCTGGGCAATTACGGCGCGGTCGATGTGCGCGGCCTGATCGAGGGTCCGCTGGTCGAGGGCAAGCTGGCCGGCAGCCTGTCCTACATCCACCACAGCCGCGACGGCGTCACCTTCGACCCGACCCTGAACCACGATGTCAATCGCATCGACCTGGACGCCTATCGCGGCAAGCTGCGCTGGACGCCGACCGACCGCTGGGACGTGCTGTTCACCCTGAACGCCCTGAAGGACCGCAGCGACACCCGCAGCTATATACCGGTCAACCAGCCCAACGGCGCGCATCGCATCGACCGTTCCTATTCCGAGGTCGAGCCGACTCAGGACTTGGACCAGATCAGCGGATCGCTGCGGATCCAATACGAGCTGAACGACCAGCTGAAGCTGAAATCGGTCACCTCGTACGGCGGCTTCAACCTCAATCCCGTCAACTACGACAACGACGGCGAAGCGGCGCTGATCCAGAAGAACCTGATCCACTATAACGACCAGTACGCCACCCAGGAAATCCAGCTGAACGGCGACTACGGGAAGCTGACCTTCACCAGCGGCCTATTCTATCTGCATGAGCGCTTCTTCGTGCAGCGCGACGGCTACAGCCGTCGGAACGCCCTGCCGACCGATCCGGTGGTCACGCCCGGCAACTACGGCTTCGCCCGCGCCCACAACATCACCAACACCGACGCCTATGCGGTTTTCGGTGAGGCCAGCTACAGGATCAACGACCGATTGACCCTGACGGGCGGCCTGCGCTGGACCAACGAGGAGAAGGAATTCACCTTCGACAACAAGGTCCTGAACCTGCAGGGCCAAGTGGTTGGCCAGTCGATCGCCGGCCAGGCCGACAAGATCTTCTCGGCCGTCACGCCCAAGCTGTCGGCCCAGTTCCAATGGACCCCGGACGTCCTGCAGTACCTCACCTGGTCGAAAGGCTTCAAGTCGGGCGGGTTCGACAATCGCGCCACCCGGCTGGACCTGGCCACCCGTCCGTTCGCGCCGGAAGAGGTCGACACCTACGAGACCGGCCTGAAGACCGAACTTTTCGACCACCGCGCGCGGCTGAACCTGGCGGTGTTCTACAACGACTACCAGGACCTGCAGGTCAGCTACAGCGACCCGGCCTATCCGGGCAATTCGATCCGCGGCAACGCCGGCAAGGCCCACACCTACGGCGTGGAGCTGGAGGCCGACGTGCGGCCGACCTCGCGCCTGAGCCTCCAGGCCTCGGCAGGCTATCTGTTCGCGGTCTACGACACGTACAAGAACGCCGGCGGTGTCGGGGTGAACGCCGACGGCCACCGGCTGCTGAACTCACCGCGATGGAACCTCTCGGGGGCGATCACCTACGACGTTCCGATCGAAATTCCCGGTTCGCTGCGCGTCGGCCTGAACGCCCAGTTCCAGACCAAGGCCTATTTCAATGCCCTGCAGCGTCCGCAGGACGAGGCTCCGGCCCAGACCTTCCTGAACGGGGTGGTCACCTGGCAGACCCCGGACCCGCGCTGGAGCGTGGTGCTGTCGGGTCGCAATCTGCTGGATCCCGACGAGCCGGTCAGCGTCACCTACACGCCGGCCACCGGGGTCTATTACAAAAACTACCCCGATCCCCGGACTTGGCTGGTCACGTTGAAATACGCCTTGTGACCGTGAATGCGCCGGCCTTGCATGACCGCGAACCCCGCATTGGGCCGGCGCGCTCCCCTCTAGGACCTATCGACGACGCCGGATATCGGCACGTGCGATCGTCCGAATGAACCTTGTCGGAAGGAAATGGCGGAGACGGAGGGATTCGAACCCTCGATACCCTTTTGAGGTATGCCGCTTTAGCAAAGCGGTGCCTTCAGCCTCTCGGCCACGTCTCCTCCTGAGAGGGAGCGGTTCGATAGCCTGTTCGCGTGGGGATGACAACGCGCCGTCGCGAAAAATCCGCGTTAACGTGAAGCTCAGACCGCCCCGCTAGTGTGAACCCTGTTCTACAAAGGGCTCGGGGCATCATGTCGACCGCTATCGCACATCCGCCGGAAGGCGAAGACGTCACCGTGCTCGACGTCCCGCGACTCGTGATCGAGGACGAGACGGCCGAGGGCGTCGGCCGGCGGGGTCCGTTCCGGCCCGGACGCCTGGTCCCGGCCCGGGCCCGGATACAGGTGCGCGGCCTGTCGCGGATGTTCCGCGTGATCGACGGCCTGGTCTTCGCCGGCGTCACGGCCGCCGCCATCTCGCTGGCCCGGCCCACACCCGACCTCTACGCGCCGCTGGTGCTGGGCGCCCTGGCCCTGCTGCCGGCCCTCTATCTGCTGGAGGCCTATACCTTCCACCGCCGCGAGACCCTGGGCCGTCAGGCCCTGCGGGTGTCAGCGGCCTTCGGCGTGGTCGGCATGGTGGTGCTGCTGGCCGCCCTGATCTTCGGACACGGCCGGATCGACACCGGTCTGCTGGCCGGCTGGGGGACCGCCCTGGCCCTGGCCACCGCCGTCCTGCACGTCGTCTGGTGGCGCGTGGTCGACCATGGCCGCCGCGACGGCCGCCTGACGCCGAACGTCGTGGTGGTGGGCGCGACGGTCAACGCCGAGCGCTTCATCCGCGGCGCCCTGGCCACCGGCGAGGTCAATGTGCTGGGCGTCTTCGACGACCGCGCCGACCGCGCCCCGCCCCAGGTGCTGGGCGTACCGGTGCTCGGCGACACCAACGCCCTGATCGGCCACCGCATCATGCCCTATGTCGATCGGGTGATCATCGCGGTGACCTCCACCGCCCAGGCCCGGGTTGGCCAGCTGGTCGAGCGGCTGGAAGTCCTGCCCAACCCGGTCAGCCTGTTCATCGACCTGAACCGCGAGGCCCAGCGCAACGCCTCGCTGGCCCACTTCGTCGATCTGTCCGGCGCGACCACCGACGCCCGCCGCGCCCTGGTCAAGCGGGTCCAGGACCTAGTGATCGGCTCGCTGGGCCTGCTGGTCGCCTCGCCGGTCATGCTGCTGGTCGCCCTGGCGATCAAGCTGGACAGCCCCGGCCCCGTCTTCTTCCGCCAGCGCCGCCACGGCTTCAATAACGAGGCGATCCTGGTCTGGAAGTTCCGCTCGATGCGCCACGAGGCCGCCGACGCCAAGGCCGCCCGCCAAGTGACCGCCGACGACGATCGCGTGACCAAGGTCGGCAAGTTCATCCGCAAGACCAGCCTGGACGAGCTGCCTCAGCTGTTCAACGTGCTGCGCGGCGAGATGTCGATGGTCGGCCCTCGCCCCCACGCCATCGGCATGAAGAGCGGCGACGTCGAATCCGAGACCCTGGTCGCCCGCTACGCCCACCGCCACCGCATGAAGCCGGGCGTCACCGGCTGGGCCGCGATCAAGGGCTCACGCGGCCCGGTCGACACGGCCGAGCAGGTGCAGGAACGCGTCGCCCTGGACGTCGAATACATCGAGCGCCAGTCGTTCTGGTTGGACCTCTACATCATCGCCATGACCATTCCCTGTCTGCTCGGGGACCGGTCGGCGGTGCGCTGAGGACGAGACATGTTCTGGCGTGGCGTACTCGGATATTTGCCGGTCAACATCGCTCAGGGCGTGGTGGGTCTGCTCACCATCGTCCTATTCACGCGGGTGCTGACGCCGGAGCAGTACGGCGTCTACGCCTTGGCCTTCTCGGCCCTTTCCCTGTCCCAGACCATCCTGCTGACCTGGACCGAGGCCGCGATGGCCCGCTTCCACGCCCGCCAGGACGCCGACGGCCGCCTGCCCGACCACTTCGCCACCCTCTATCGCCTGTGGTTTTGCCTGACCCTGGCCGTGCCGGTCGTGGCCGCCGGAGTGCTGCGCTTCGCCCCGCTGTCGGCGCCGCTGAAGGTCGCTGTCGCCGCGGCCTTCGCCGGCGCGGTGGTCAAGAGCCTGACCAAGCTATCGCAGGAACGCCGCCGCGCCGCCGGCGAGGTGTCGGGCGCGGCTCTGCTGGACATCGTCCAGACCGTCGGCGGCTTCGCCCTGGGCCTCGTCCTGGCCCTGGCCGGCCTGGGCGGCGCCGCGCCGCTGCTGGGCATGGGCTCGATCTCGCTGCTGTGTCTGATGTTCGTGCTGCCGGCCGACCTCCACCGGGCCAGCGGCGGCCGCTACGACGCCGCCATGGCCAAGGCCTATGCCGCTTACGGCCTGCCGGTGGCCCTGTCGCTGATCCTGGCCCTGGTGCTGTCGACCACCGACCGCTTCCTGCTGGCCGCCTTCCTCAACGAGCAGGCGGTGGGCGTCTATCACGCCGGCTATTCGCTGGGTTCGCGCACCCTGGACGTCGTCTTTATCTGGCTGGGCATGGCCGGCGGCCCGGCCCTGGTCGCGGCGCTGGAGCGCGGCGGCCACGCCTCGCTTCACGACGCCGCCCACGAGCAGGCCGGCTTCATGGTGCTGCTGACCCTGCCCGCCGCCGTCGGCCTGGCCCTGGTCGGCCGCCCGCTGGCCCAGGTGATGGTCGGACCCGCGTTGAGCGCCGGCGCCGGCCAGGTCGTGCCGTGGATCGCCGTGGCCGGCTGGCTGTCGGGCGTGACGACCTATTACCTGCTGCAGGCCTTCACCCTGGGCAAGCGCACGATGATGCTGATCGCCTGCATGGCCATCCCGGCCGGCGGCAACGTCGTTTTGAACCTTCTGCTGATCCCCCGCTTCGGCCTGGACGGGGCCCTGTGGGCGACCGCCGCCAGCTATGGCGTCGGCGCCCTGGCCGCCACGATCCTGGGCCGCCGGGCCTGCCCCCTGCCCGTGCCGTGGGCCGCCCTGGCCAAGTCCGGCCTGGCCTGCGTCCTGATGGCCGTCGCCGTCCTGGCCTTACCGGCCTTCGGCGGCGTCCTCGAACTGGTCCTGAAGGCCTCGGCCGGCGCCGTCGTCTACGGCCTGGCCGTGCTGGCGCTGGACGCCGGCGGCCTGCGTGGCCGGGTCGCGGACCTCCTCCAACGCCGCCTGAAGACCGCATGAACCAGACCACCGCCGAGACCCTGATCGCCCTGAACGTCGTGCCCGTGGTCAACGAGAACGACACGGTGGTGACCGAGGAGATCCGCTACGGCGACAACGACCGCCTGGCCGCCCGCGTGGCCCAGATGGTCGGCGCCGACCTCCTGGTCCTGCTGTCCGACATTGACGGCCTCTACACCGCCGACCCGCGCCGTGATCCGTCCGCCACCCATATCGAGCGGGTGAGCGAGATCACGCCGGACATCGCCGCCATGGCCGAGGGCGCCAACGCCTCGGCGGGGGTCGGGACCGGCGGCATGGCCACCAAGATCGCCGCCGCCCGCATCGCCCGGGCCGCCGGCTGCGCCACCCTGATCACCCTCGGCTCGCGCCCGTCCCCGCTGCAGGCCATCGAGGACGGGGCCAAGGCCACCGTGATCGAGGCCGGCGCTTCGCCCGCCGCCGCCTACAAGGCCTGGATCGCCGGCTCCCTGGCGCCCCAGGGCTGGCTGACCGTCGACGCCGGGGCCGCCACGGCCCTGGCTGGCGGCAAGAGCCTGCTGGCCGCCGGGGTCCGAGCCGTGGAGGGGCCGTTCGACAAGGGTGACGCCGTCCGGGTCCGTGACCAGGAGGGCCGCGAGGTGGCCCGCGGCCTGGTCCGCTACGACAGCGCCGACGCCCATCGCATCGCCGGCCTGCGCAGCGACGCCATCGAGGCCGAGCTGGGCTTCACCGAGGGCCCGATGATCCACGCCGACGACCTGGCGGTGGGCGGCTGATGCGCCGCCCGGTCGCGCTCCTGGGCCTGCTGGCCGGCGCGACGCTTCTTTCCGCATGCGCGAGCCTCGCGCCCGCCCCGGCCTGTCCGGCGGGCCAGAGCCCCGCGCGGCTGATCCAGCTGGGCTTCGGGCGTAAGATCGGCGACCAGGTCGGCGTCTCCGAGGCCGACTTCGCCCGCTTCGTCGACGAGGAGCTGACACCGCGCTTCCCCGAAGGCCTGACCGTGCTGGACGCCGCCGGCCAGTGGCGCTCGAACGCCGGCCCGATCGTCCGCGAGCCGTCGAAGATCGTGATCCTGGCCCTGCCCGGCCGCGCCGGCGGCGAGGACAAGGTCGAGGCCGTGCGCGAGGCCTACAAGAAGCGGTTCTCGCAGGAGGCGGTGATGGCGATCACCCAGCCCGCCTGCCTGGGGTTCTAGCGCCTCCGGTTGACGGCCTTTCGACGGCCGGGCGATGATCGCCCCACGGGGGAGGAGACTTGGCATGACCCTGTTCGAGGCCCGCCCGATCACTGTCTCGATCGCCCGCCCGGCGGCCGAGGTCTACGCCTTCGCCCATCGGCCGGAGAGCTTTCCGAAATGGGCGGCCGGCCTGGGCGCGGGCCTCACTCGCGACGGCGACCGCTGGATCGCCCACGGCCCCGACGGCGATGTCCATGTGCGGTTCTCGCCGGAGAATTCCTACGGCGTGCTCGACCACTGGGTGACCCTGCCGGGCGGGACCGAGATCAGCATCCCTCTGCGCGTGGTGGCCAACGGCGACGGGGCCGAGGTGACCCTGACCCTGTTCCGCGTCCCTGGCATGGACGACGCGACGTTCGCGCGCGACCAGAGCATGGTGGCCGAGGACCTGGCGAGGTTGAAAGCTCTGCTGGAGGGGTAGGACGTCGAAGCCTACCCCATCAGATGCCCCCGCCAGGCCTCCCGCAGCACCTTCTTGTCGATCTTCCCCGTCGCGGTCAGCGGCACTGGGGCGAAGATCACGTCGTCGGGGGTCCACCACTTGACGATCCGGGGCGCCAGATAGTCCAGCACCGCCGCCTTGGTGACGTCGACCCCGTCGTGGGCCTCGATGATCAGCAGCGGCCGTTCCTCCCACTTGGGATGCGGCGCACCGACCACGGCGGCGATCTTCACGCCCGGGCAGCCGGCGGCGATGTTCTCCAGGTCGATGGAGCTGATCCATTCGCCGCCCGACTTGATGACGTCCTTCTGGCGGTCGGTGATGCGCATGAAGCCGTGCTCGTCCAGCGTCGCGATGTCGCCCGTGTCGAACCAGCCGTCGGCGTCGGCGGCATCTTCGTCCTTGCGGAAATAGCGGCGCACCACCCACGGGCCGCGCACCTTCAGGGCGCCCGAGGTCTCGCCGTCGCGCGGAGCCTCCCGGCCGTCCTCGGTCTCGACCCTCAGCTCTATGCCGAACTGCAGTCGGCCCTGGCGGGTCCAGATGGCGTCGTTCAGGGCGTCTTCGCCCAGGGCCGCCAGGGAAGGGGTCGGGGTGGCGACCACGCCGATTGGGCAGGTCTCGGTCATGCCCCAGATCTGCAGCACGTCGACGCCGTACTTGGTCTTGAAGGTCTCGGCCATGGCGCGCGGCACGGCGCTGCCGCCGATCACCACGCGTTTCAGACTGTCCGGCCGCTGGCCGGTCTGCTCCAGCCAGGCCAGGTACATGGTCCAGATGGTGGGCACCCCGCCGGTGAAGGTGACGCCTTCGTCGCGGATCAGTTGGTGCAGCGAGGCCCCGTCCATCTTGTCGGCCGGCAGCACCAGCTTGGAGCCGCAGATCGGGGCGGTGAACGGCACGCCCCAGGCGGTGGCGTGGTAGAGGCTGGAGCAGGGCATGACCACGTCGAAGGCCGTCAGCCCGAAGGCGCTGTTCAGCCCGCCGGCCATGGCGTGCAGCACCACGGCGCGATGCGAATAGAGCACGCCCTTGGGATCGCCCGTCGTGCCGGAGGTGTAGCAGAGGAAGGCCCCGGCGTTCTCGTCCAGGTCCGGCCAGTCGAAGGTCCGAGCCTCGCCTGCGATCAGGGTCTCGTAGGAGGCCGCGCCGACCGCGGCGTCCAGCGTCCGCTCGGCGTCCGACAGTATGACGAAGGTCTTCACGGTGGTCAGCTGAGGGGCGATCCTCGCGACTAGCTCGGCGAAATTGCGGTCGAAAAGGAGGACGCCGCTGGCCGCGTGGTTGATGGTGAAGACGATCTGCTCGTCCGACAGGCGCGGGTTGGCGGTGTGGAGCACCGCGCCGAGGCCAGGGACGGCGTAGAACAGCTCCAGGTGCCGGTGGGTGTTCCAGGCGAGGGAGGTGATCCGGTCGCCGGACGTCACGCCCAGCCGCGTCAGGGCGTTGGCCGCCTGGGCCGACCGCCGGGCCAAGCCCGCGTAGTCGTAGCGCCAGATCGGCTCGTCGATCAGCCGGGACACCACCTCGCGCCCGCCGTGGGCGCTGGCCACGTAGCGCAGGATGCCGCTGATCAGCAACGGCGCGGTCTGCATCAGGCCCAGGATCATGCCCGCTCCTCCCTCTTATCGTTGGCAGGAGGGTAGGGCGTGGAACGGGCGTTGGGGAAGGGGCTTAGAGCCCCTTCAGCACCGCGTCGCCCATCTGGGCGGTGGTCAGGTCGCCGCCCAGGTCGCGGGTGCGGGCGCCGCCGTCCAGGGCGGCCTTGACCGCCGCCAGCAGCACGTCGGCGGCGTCGGGACGCTTCAGCGACCAGCGCAGGGCCATCTCGAACGACAGGATGGCGGCCAGCGGATTGGCCACGCCCTTGCCGGCGATGTCCGGAGCCGAGCCGTGGATCGGCTCGTAGAGGCCCGGCTTGTTCGGGTCGCCGATCGCCGCCGAGGGCAGCATGCCGAGCGACCCGGTCAGCATGGCCGCCGCGTCCGACAGGATGTCGCCGAACAGGTTGTCGGTGACGATGACGTCGAACTGCTTGGGCGCGCGGACCAACTGCATGGCGCAGTTGTCGGCCAGGATGTGCTCCAGCTGGACGTCGGCGTAGTCGCGGGCGTGCAGGTCGGTGACCACCTGCTTCCACAGCAGGCCCGACTCCATGACGTTCGACTTCTCGGCCGAGGCCACGCGGTTGGACCGGCCGCGCGCCAGTTCGAAGGCGACGCGGGCCACGCGCTCGATCTCGCTGGTCGTGTAGACGGCAGTGTCGAAGCCCTTCTTCTGGCCGTCCGGCAGGTCCTCGACGCCGCGTGGCTGGCCGAAATAGACGCCGCCGACCAGTTCGCGGACGAACATGATGTCCAGGCCCGAGACCAGCTCCGGCTTCAGGCTGGACGCGTCGGCCAGGGCCTCGAAGCAGTAGGCGGGACGCAGGTTGGCGTAGACGTCCATCGCCTTGCGCAGGTTCAGCAGGCCGGCTTCCGGGCGCAGATGGCGCGGGGCGCCGGCCCATTGCGGACCGCCCACCGCGCCCATCAGCACCGCGTCGCTGGCCAGGGCCGCGTCGCGGACCTCGTCGGTCAGCGGCGTACCGTGGGCGTCATAGCTGGCGCCGCCGTAGATCCGCTCCTCGACGTTCAGGTCGGGCGTAAGGGCGGCGGCCACGCGGCGCACCTGGGCGCAGACCTCGGGGCCGATCCCGTCGCCGGGCAGGAGCAGGAGCGTGGACATGATGGAAGCTCTTCAGATCAGATTTCGCGGTAGTCGGAGACGTCGAACGACGACATGCGCCGGTCGTGTACGCCCAGTTCGGGGAAGCAGGCGCGCCAGGCGGCCATGTGAGGGCTGCCGCGGTGGAAGGCCAAGGCCGCCTCGTCGACGAAGTGCTCGAAGACCCGGATCAGGCCGGGATCGAGCGGGTCTTCGCTGAGAGCGTAGTCCAGGCAACCGGGTTCGGCCCGGCTGCCTTCGACCTGGGCCCGCAGGTGCGGACGCAGCTGCGCCAGGCGCTCGGGCGTGACGCGGATCGTGCCGGCCAGGATGACGGTCGGCATCAGGCTTCCAGCCAGGGCCGGTCCAGCGCCCGTTTGCTCTCGAACAGGTCGATGTCGGAGGCGTGCTGCAGGGTCTCGCCGATGGCGTCCAGGCCCTTGAGCATCTTCTCCTTGCGCACCGGGTCGATGTCGAAGTGGAAGATCGCGCCCGAGGGCGAGACCACGGTCTGGGCCGCCAGGTCGACGCTGACCATGTGGTTGCCGCCCTTGGCCTCGTCCATCAGCTGGGCGACTTCCTCGGGCTTCAGGGTCACCGGCAGCAGGCCGTTGTTGAAGCAGTTGTTGTTGAAGATGTCGGCGAAGCTGGTGGAGATCACGCACAGGATGCCGAAGTCCATCAGCGCCCACGGGGCGTGCTCGCGCGACGACCCGCAGCCGAAGTTGTCGCCGGCCACCAGCACCGATGAGCCCTTGTACTCCGGCCTGTTGAGCACGAAGTCGGCGATCTCGTTCCCGTCCCCGTCGAAGCGGAAGTCGTAGAACAGACCCTTGGCCAGCCCCTCGCGCTCGACGGTCTTGAGGAACTGCTTGGGGATGATCTGGTCGGTGTCGATATTGGCCAGCGAGAGCGGGGCCGCGCGGCCGTCGAGGCGGGTGAAGGCCTGCATCAGTGGGTCTCCTCGAACAGGGCGCGCACGTCGGTCAGGTGACCGGCGATCGCCGCCGCCGCCGCCATGGCCGGCGAGACCAGGTGGGTGCGGCCCGCGCGACCTTGGCGGCCTTCGAAGTTGCGGTTGCTGGTCGAGGCGCAGCGTTCGCCCGGCGCCAGCTTGTCGGGGTTCATGGCCAGGCACATCGAGCAGCCCGGTTCGCGCCAGTCGAAGCCGGCGGCCTTGAAGATGGCGTCCAGCCCCTCGGCCTCGGCCTGTTCTTTCACCAGGCCCGAACCCGGTACGACCATCGCCTTGACGTGGTCGGCCACCAGGCGGCCGTGCAGGAAGGCTTCCTGCACCACGGCGGCGGCGGCGCGCATGTCCTCGATCCGGCTGTTGGTGCACGAGCCGATGAAGACCCGGTCGATGCGGGCCTCCGAGATCGGCTGGCCGGCCTTCAGGCCCATATAGTCGAGGGCCCGGTGGGCGGCGGCGCGTTTGTCCGCGGTGGCGAAGCTTTCCGGGTCGGGGACGTTGCCGGTGACCGGGATGACATCCTCAGGGGACGTACCCCAGGTGACCATCGGGACCAGCTTGGAGCCGTCGATGACCACGGTGCGGTCGAAGACGGCGTCCTCGTCGCTGACGAAGCCTTTCCAATAGGCCAGGGCCATGTCCCAGGCCGCGCCCTTCGGCGCCGAGGGCTTGCCCTGGATGTAGGCGAAGGTCTTCTCGTCGGGCGCCACCAGGCCGGCCTTGGCGCCGCCTTCGATGGTCAGGTTGCACAGGGTCATGCGGCCTTCCATCGACAGGTCGCGGACGGCCTGGCCGGCGAACTCGATGACGTAGCCGGTGCCGCCCGCCGTGCCGATCTCGCCGATCACGGCCAGGGCGATGTCCTTGGCGGTGACGCCCCGTCCCAGCTGGCCGTCGACGCGGACCAGCATGTTCTTGGCCTTCTCCTGGCGCAGGGTCTGGGTGGCCAGGACGTGCTCCACCTCGGACGTGCCGATGCCGTGGGCCAGGGCCCCGAAGGCGCCGTGGGTGGAGGTGTGGCTGTCGCCGCAAACGATGGTCATGCCCGGCTGGGTGCGGCCCTGCTCGGGACCGACCACGTGGACGATCCCGTTGCGGATGTCGCCCATCGGGAAGAATTCGATGCCGTTGTCCTGGACGTTGCGGGCCAGGGTCTTGAGCTGGAGACGCGCCTCGTCGTCGGCCACGGCGTCGACGCCTTTGGCCTGGCCCTCGGTCGGGATGTTGTGGTCGGCCACGGCGAGTGTGCGGTCGGGCCGGCGCACCTTGCGACCGGCCGCGCGAAGGCCGGCGAAGGCCTGCGGCGTGGTCACCTCGTGAATGAGGTGCAGGTCGATATAGAGGATCGCTTCGCCGTCCTGTTCGTTGACGACGTGAGCGTCCCAGATCTTGTCGTAGAGGGTCTTTGGTGCGCGGGTCATGATACCCGGGCATCTAGGCCTTGCGAGGGGGCTCGTAAAGCGAGGAAACGCCGAAAATTCACGCCTGCCGGCGGCAAGCTCAGTGAAACTTGCCTCGGCGGAGCCATGCAAAGGCCGAGCAGAGCATGTTTCTTGCCCCCACGCCCAGCCTCAGCGACGAGGACCGCGAGCGCGGCCTGCGACATCTGGTCCGGGAGGCGGGGTTCTCCAACGCGGTCACGGCGGTGACCAGCGGCGTGATCCTGACCGCTTTCGCCCTGCAGCTGGGCGCCTCCAACACCACGATCGGCCTGTTGGCGGCGATCACCTTCTGGGTGCAGTTCCTGCAGTTGCCGGGCGTGCTGATGGTCGAGGGCCTACGCGCCCGCAAGCGGATTTCGGTGCTGGCCAGCCTGATCAGCCGCTGCGCCCTGGTCGGCATGGCCCTGCTGGCCCTGACCGGCGGCGGCAAGCCGTCCCTGGCGGGCTTGGTCATCTTGCAAGTCTTCTACTGCGGGATCGCCACCTTCGGCGGATGCGCCTGGAACGCCTGGGTGCGCGACCTGGCCCCTGAGCAGCGGATGGGCCAGATCTTCGCCAAACGGACCATCAACGCCACCATCGTCGGCCTGATCGCCAGCCTGGCCGCCGCCCTGGCTCTGGACCGCGCACCGGAAGGCTCGTTCCTGCGCCCGTTCGTGTTCGCCGGCCTCTACGGCGCCGCCTTCCTCGCCGGCCTGCTCAGCTGCCGCGAGCTGGCCCTGACGCCCGAGCCGCAGATGCCCGCCCCGGCCGAGCGGGTGAAGCTGCTGCCCCTGCTGCGCGCGCCGCTGAAGGACGAGAACTTCCGGCGGCTGATCGCCTTCCTGGCCAGCTGGCAGTTCGCCGTGAACCTCGCCACGCCGTTTTTCACGGTGTTCTTCGTCAAGCAGCTGGGGCTGTCCGTCACCTTCGTGGTGGTGCTCAGCGTGGTCAGCCAGGCGACCAACGTCCTGGCCCTGCGCAGCTGGGGCCTGCTGTCGGACCGCTTCGCCAACAAGTCGGTGCTGGCCGTGGCCGCGCCACTGTTCATCGCCTGCATCGCCGCCATGGTCGGGGCTTCGCAGATTCAGGACCGGGCTTGGGTGATGGCCTATCTGGTGGGACTGCACGCGCTGATGGGCCTGGCCACGGCGGGGGTGACCCTGTCGTCGGGCAATATCGCCCTGAAGCTGTCGCCGCGCGGCTCGGCCACGGCCTATATCGCCGCCAACGCCCTGATCAGTTCGGCGGCGGCCGGCCTGGCGCCTCTGCTGGGCGGGGTGTTCGCCGACTTCTTCGCCGCGCGCCGGCTGGAGATCCTGGTCCGCTGGACCAGCCCAGGCGACGTCCTGACCCTGATGCCGCTGCGGGTGTCCAATTGGGACTTCTATTTCCTGATCGCCGCGATCCTGGGGCTCTACGCCCTGCACCGCCTGGCCATGGTCAAGGAGGCCGGTGAGATCGACAGTAAGGTCATGGTCGGCGAGATCCTGGCCCAGGCCCGCCGCGACGTGCGCAACGTCTCGCCGATCGCGGGACTGCGGATGCTGACCGACGTGCCGGCGGCGGTGCTGCGCGACGAGCGGGTGCGCAAGCGGCTGCAGCGGATGCGCGACCGCCGCGACGCCCGCCAGGCCCAGCCGCCGCCCAAGCGCCGCCGCCCGGCGGCCCGGCCGGTCAGCGTGCGTTGAGGCGGGGACACGCCCTTGCGGCGTGTCCCCACGTTCCGGCTCGGCGCTCCAGGATGGGGACACGCCGCGAGGGCGTGTCCCCGAACGCAAAGAGGGCGCGCCATTTGTTTTCGGCGCGCCCTCATATCGCATTTCCTTCGGTGGCCATGACGCCGTTTCCGAAGAGGGCCACTCCCTAGCAAGGGGGCGGTCTATAAGCCCGTCGCAAAGCGGTGGGGGTGCGGTTACCAAACACTAAAGAACGGCGTTTTGTCAATATATTCGTGTGGTTACGCAATAGCTTAGCCGTGCGGGCCCTTGCGTCGCCAGGGAAAATGCTCCGCTCTGGTCCCTCCGAACCCGCCAAAGAAAAAGGCCCCGGCGTTTCCGCCAGGGCCCTGATCCTTCGCGAAGTCGCGCGCCTTATTCGGCGTCGGCGGCTTCGGTCTTGCGGACGTTCGAACGCTCGGCGATCCGGGCCGACTTACCGCGACGGTCGCGCAGGTAGTACAGCTTGGCGCGACGGACGACGCCGCGACGCTTGACTTCGATGCTTTCGATGCTCGGCGACAGCAGCGGGAACAGACGCTCCACGCCTTCGC
>JAGIBE010000259.1 GCA_017744495.1 Caulobacter sp.
CGCCGAGACCATCAAGGCGGTGGTCGGGGTGGGGGCCGTCGGGATCAATCTGGAAGACGGCCGGCGCGACCCGGACCTGCACGCCCGCAAGATCGCCGCCGCCCGGGCCGCCGCCCAGGGCGCGGGGGTGGAGCTCTTCATCAACGCCCGCACCGACGTCTATCTGGCCAACCTCGCCGAGGGCGAGGCGGCCCTGGCCGAGAGCCTGCGCCGGGCGGCGCTCTACGCCGACGCCGGCGCCAGCGGAATCTTCGTGCCGATGCCGATCGAGGAGGACGTGCTGTCCAAGCTGGCCGCCGGCATCGCCCTACCGGTCAACGCCATGGGCCGGCCCGGCATGCCCTCGGCCAAACGCCTGGCGGAACTGGGCGTGCGCCGCCTCAGCTCGGCCACGGGACCGTTCCGCGCGGCCTACGGCGCGATGCTGGCGGCGACCCGGACATATCTGGCCGACGGCGACACCACCGGCTACGCGGCCTCGGCCAAGGGCCTGCCGGATTTGAACGCCCGGTTCGGCTAGGCGGGTCGCCCCCGACCGCCTATCTTCCCGGCCATGACCGACATCCTCGCGCCCGATTCCGCCGCCCCCGCCGAAGCTGATCGTCCGCTGACCCAGGACGGGCCCGCCGTACGGCTGTTCCTGGTCGACGGCTCGGCCTATCTGTTCCGCGCCTATCACGCCCTGCCGCCGCTGACCCGCAAGAGCGACGGCCTGCCGGTCGGCGCCGTCCAGGGCTTCTGCAACATGCTGTGGAAGCTGATGCGCGACATGCAGGGCGACGCGCCTACGCACCTGGCGGTGATCTGGGACCACTCGGAAAAGACGTTCCGCAACAATCTGTACGACCAGTATAAGGCTCACCGCCCGCCGCCGCCCGAGGACCTGATCCCGCAGTTCCCGCTGGTGCGTGAGGCCACCCGCGCCTTCGGCGTGCCCGCGATCGAGCTGCCGGGCTACGAGGCCGATGACCTGATCGCCGCCTATGCCTGCAAGGCCCGTGACCTGGGCGGCGAGGCCGTCATCGTCTCGTCCGACAAGGACCTGATGCAGCTGGTCGGCGACGGCGTCTCGATGTTCGACCCGATGAAGGGCGTGCGCATCGACCGCGAGCAGGTGTTCGAGAAGTTCGGCGTCTATCCCGAGCGGGTGGTGGACGTGCAGTCGCTGTGCGGCGACAGCGTCGACAACGTGCCCGGCGCTCCCGGCATCGGCATCAAGACCGCCGCCCAGCTGATCAACGAGTACGGCGATCTCGACACGCTGCTGGCCCGGGCCGGCGAGATCAAGCAGCCCAAGCGCCGCGAGACCCTGATCGAGTTCGCCGACCAGATTCGCCTGTCGCGCACCCTGGTGAAGCTGGACTGCGACACCCCGCTGCCCGAGCCGATCGACGACCTGGTGCTGCGCGAACCCGACAAGGCGGTGCTGGCCGATTTCCTGGAGACGATGGAGTTCCGCTCCCTGGCCCGCCGGGTAGGCGACGGCAACGCCGCGGCCGCGCCGCGCACGCTGGACCGTCCCCCGGGTACGCCGACGGCTCCGGTGCTCAGCGTATCCTACATGGGGGCGGCCGCCCGGGCCGCGGCCAATCCGGTGGCCGAGCCGGCGACCATCGACCACTCGGCCTATGTCTGCGTGCGCGACATCGAGACCCTGAACGCCTGGGTGGCCAAGGCCACGGCCAAGGGGATCGTGGCGTTCGACACCGAGACCGACGCCCTGTCCTCGGCCACGGCGGGCCTGTGCGGCGTGTCGCTGGCCACCGCGCCGGGCGAGGCCTGCTACATCCCGGTCGGCCACTGCGAGAAGGAAGGCCTGGCCCTGGAGGCGGCCGCAGACCTGCAGCAGATCCCGCTGGATCAGGCGATCGCCGCGCTGAAGCCGCTGCTGGAGGACCCGGCGGTGCTGAAAGTGGCCCAGAACGCCAAGTACGACATCGCCGTCCTGGCTCGCCATGGCGTGCAGGTGAGCCCGGTCGAGGACACCATGCTGATCAGCTACGTGCTGGAGGCGGGTCTGCACGGCCACGGCATGGACGAGCTGTCGGAACTGCACCTGGGGCACAAGCCCATTCCGTTCAAGCAGGTGGCGGGCAGCGGCAAGGGCCAGATCAGCTTCAAGCACGTGGGTCTGAACGAGGCCACGGCCTACGCCGCCGAGGACGCCGACGTCACCCTGCGGCTCTATGAAGTGCTGAAGCCCCGCCTGGCCCGCCAGGGCCTGCTGACCGTCTACGAGACCCTCGAGCGTCCGCTGCCGGCGGTGCTGGCGGCGATGGAGAACGAGGGGATCCGCGTCGATCCCGACACCCTGCGCCGGCTCTCCAACGAGTTCTCGATGCGCATGGCCGAGTTCGAGGCCCGGGCCCAGGAGCTGGTCGGCCGGCCGTTCAACCTGGGCAGCCCCAAGCAGATCGGCGACGTGCTGTTCGGCGAGATGCAGCTGAAGGGCGGCAAGAAGACCGCCACGGGCCAGTGGTCGACCGACAGCGACGTGCTGGAAGCCCTGGCCAACGAGCACGAGCTGCCGCGCGTCCTGCTGGACTGGCGCCAGTTGTCCAAGCTGAAGGGCACCTATACCGAAAACCTGATCGCGGCCATCGCGCCGGGTGGGGCCAACCGGATCCACACCTCCTACGCCCTGGCGGCGACCACGACGGGTCGTCTGTCGTCGTCCGATCCGAACCTGCAGAACATCCCGATCCGCACCGAGGAAGGCCGCAAGATCCGCAAAGCCTTCGTGGCCGCGCCGGGCAAGGTGCTGATCAGCGCCGACTACAGCCAGATCGAACTGCGCCTGCTGGCCCACATCGGCGACATCCCGCAGCTGAAGAAGGCCTTCCAGGAAGGCCTGGACATCCACGCCATGACGGCGTCGGAGATGTTCAACGTGCCGATCGAAGGCATGCCCTCGGAAGTACGCCGCCGGGCCAAGGCCATCAATTTCGGCATCGTCTACGGCATCAGCGCCTTCGGCCTGGCCAACCAGCTGTCGATCCCGCAGGGCGAGGCCGGGGCCTATATCAAGACCTATTTCGAGCGCTTCCCCGGCATCCAGGCCTATATGGAGGCGACCAAGGCCTTCGTGCGCGAGCACGGCTACGTCACCACCATCTTCGGCCGGAAGATCAACATCCCCGACATCGGCGGCAAGTCGGTGGCTCACCGGCAATTCGCCGAGCGGGCGGCGATCAACGCCCCGATCCAGGGCGCGGCCGCCGACGTCATGCGCCGGGCCATGATCCGCATGCCGGGCGCGCTGAAGGCGGCGGGGCTGTCGAGCAAGATGCTGCTGCAGGTGCACGACGAACTGGTCTTCGAGGCGCCGGAAGCCGAGGCCGAGGCCACGATCGCCGTGGCCCGCGAGATCATGCAGGGCGCGGCCGAACCGGCCGTGGCCATCTCGGTCCCGCTGACCGTCGAGGCCCGCGCCGCCGCCAACTGGGACGAGGCGCACTAGAAAATATCAGGCGTCCGGCGGAATTTTTCGCCGGACGTGCGGCGCCATCCAAGGTCGTATTCCCTAACGGAAGGCGTCGGTCCCGTTAGGCAATACAATCTTGAATAAGAGTAATTTCGCTGAACGCAGTTATTATCGAGGAATAGAACATCCAGGTGCGACGTTGCGCCACAGTACAGTTAATGTCGTGGAAACCTTGCCGCCCCAGTGATGGGGTCGAGTGACGCGTACTCAGGCTGCAGCTTAAATAACCGCGGTTCCCGGAGTTTTGCGTCGTGACCTCTATGGAGCGTGGCAATGAACTTCGGCGACTTGAAAATTCCGCACAAGCTGCTGGCCGTGTTCGCCGTAATGCTCACCACCATCGTGGTCATGGGCGTCACGCTCTTCATCAATCAGATGGACTATGAAGGCTCGGTCGCGCGCACCGAACGGGCCTACGAGTCACTGCGGGCCGCCGACACCGCCGCGTTCCGCCTGACCCGCCAGGAGAACTCGCTGCGCGGCTTCCTGCTGTCGGGCGACGAGTACTACGTCAAGCGCCTGGAAGAAGCGCATAAGCCGAAGTTCCTGGCCGCCCTGGCCGATCTGCGCAAGCTGGCCGACGGCGACGAGGCCGACCTGACCCGCGTGGCCGCCGTCGAGGCCGCCTATGCCGACTACCGCGCCAAGGCCATCGAGCCGGGCGAGGCCCTGGGCCGCGACCCCGCCACCCGTCCGCAGGCGGTCGAACTGGTCAAGCACGACGGCGTTGCCGACAAGGCCGTCGAGCCGGTCGAGAACGCCATCGAAGCCATCACCAAGGACGCCGAGGCCGTGCTGGCCGCCGAGGCGGCCGCTCAGAAGAAGGCGTCGCTGGAGACCACCCTGGCCCTGGTCATCGGCATCGGGATCACCATCGCCATGGCCGTGGCGGGCGGGCTGCTGCTGACCAGCGGCATCGCCGGCCCGGTCGCGGCCATGACCGCCGCCATGCGCCGCCTGGCCTCGGGCGACAACGCCGTGGCCATCCCGGCCGCCGGTCGCAAGGACGAGATCGGCCAGATGGCCGCCGCCGTCGAGACCTTCAAGCAGGCCGCGCTGGAGAAGATTCGCCTGGAGAGCGCCGCCGCCGACCAGCGCGCCGCCACCGAGGCCGAACGCGCCGCCGTGGCCAACGAGAAGGCCGAGGTCGAGCGCAGCGACGCGGTCAATATCGGCGCCCTGAACGAGGCCCTGGACCGCCTGGCCGCGGGCGACCTGACCCACCGCATCACCATCCCCTTCTCGCCGAAGGCCGAGAGCCTGAAGTCCAACTTCAACGCCGCCGCCCAGCGCATGCAGGAGGCCATGCAGGCCATCTCGGTGGCCACGGGCGGCGTCAACAGCGGCTCGGACGAGATCGCCTCGGCCTCGGACGACCTGTCGCGCCGCACCGAGCAGCAGGCCGCCTCGCTGGAGGAGACCGCCGCCGCGCTGGACGAGATCACCGCCACGGTCCGCAAGACCGCCGCCGGCGCCAAGGAGGCCTCGTCCGTCGTGGCCGTGGCGCGCGGCGACGCCGAGAAGTCCGGCCAGATCGTCAGCCAAGCCGTCAGCGCCATGACCGAGATCGAGACCTCGTCCAGCCAGGTCAGCCAGATCATCGGCGTGATCGACGAGATCGCCTTCCAGACCAACCTTCTGGCCCTGAACGCCGGCGTCGAAGCCGCGCGGGCCGGCGACGCCGGCCGCGGCTTCGCGGTGGTCGCCCAGGAGGTCCGGGCGCTGGCCCAACGTTCCGCCGACGCGGCCAAGGAGATCAAGACCCTGATCTCCACCTCGACCCAGCAGGTCGAGGCCGGCGTCAGCCTGGTCGGCCAGACCGGGGAAGCCCTGCAGCGCATCGTCGATCAGGTGGCCACCATCGACTCGCTGGTCACCGAGATCGCCGCCTCGGCCACCGAACAAGCCACGGGCCTGAACCAGGTCAACAGCGCCGTGAACCAGATGGACCAGGTCGTCCAGCAGAACGCCGCCATGGTCGAGCAGGCCACCGCCGCCACCCACTCGCTGAAGGGCGAGGCAGGCGAACTGGCCGCCCTGGTGTCGCGCTTCAAGCTGGGCGTCGAGGCCATGGCCGCCGCGCCCGCCCGCGCCAGCGCCCCGGCCCGTCCGGCCACCGCCGTCCGCCCGGGCCGCGCTCCGGCGCCGGTTTCCCGTGGAAACACCGCCCTCGCGACCAAGGTCGAGGACTGGGAAGAGTTCTGATCGAGGACCCCTCGTCGATCGGATAGAAGAGGCTCCCTGGATTTGTCCCCCAGAGAGCCTCTTTCCTTGTCCTAGTACCAGCCCGCTTCGCGCAGCGTCCGCGCATAGGCCCGGCTGACGGGGGCCTCGACGCCGTTGGTCAAGGTCAGGGTGGCGCGACCGTCGCCGCGCTTGGCGTCCTGAACGGCCGCCTTGGCCACCCACCAGGAGCGATGGGTCTGGGCGCCCTCGATGCCCTCCAACTCGGCCACGGCGTCGGAGAGGCGCAGCAGGATCAGATCCTGGCCCTTCGAGGTGTGCAGGCGCAGATAATGGTCCTCGGCCTCGACCGCGTAGATCTCGCTTCCCCGCAGACGCGGCGGCAGGCGTTCGAGGAAGCGCGGGGGCGGGGCCTCGGGCGGGGCGGCGTGAGTCTCGATGAGCCGCCGGGCCGCCAGGGTCATGAGCGCCATCATCGCCGTGCTTAGCACGAGGGTGAAGCCGAGATAGGCTGTCACGACGCGCGGCGTCAGAGGGTGGCGGCCGCCGGCGATCCAGACCAGCACGGCGATGGGCGGCGTTAGGGCCAGCACGATCACGACGGAACGTCTCCAGGTCGAGGTCGCCAGAGACGGCCACAAGCGGTCGACACCCGCCGACACAAGCGTGCCCAGCACCGAGCCCGCGACCGACAGCCCTACCCAGTAGGCCAGACGATAGATTAGGGGCAGCTCGCCCGTGCCGAGGGCGCCGATCACGGCCAGGAAGGCCCCGGCGACGATCGCCACCAGCACAGGCCGGGCGAAGGCTTTCAGGAACGCGGTCGTTCGCGCTTCGCCAACGGCGACCGGGCGCCGTTCACGAACTTCGGACGCAGTCTCACGCACCTTCGAATGACCCCTGTCCCCGCCGATCCTAAGCCGGATCCGACCTGATCGCCCGAAGCCGGCGCGATCACCTCGGGAGAAACAAGATGTCCGACGCTGACCTGTCAATCGGTCCGGCCCGCTTTATCCGCAACCTGGTCATCGGCGTGGCGCTGACGGGCGGGGTGATCTTCGCCACCGGCCTGGCCCGGGGGCAGAACGCGGCCGCCGTGCTTCACCATTTCCTGCATCTGAAGGGCCGCCTCCACACGCCGGATCTGGGTCTGCTGGCGGCCGCGCCGATCCAGATCCAGGTCCATGTGGCGGCGGTGAGCGTCGCCCTGACGATCGGGATCGTCCTGATGCTGGGCCTGAAGGGCACGACGGTTCACCGGACCCTGGGCTGGATCTGGGTGGTCGCCATGGCGACGGCGGCGATCTCGTCCCTGTTCATCCACCGCGCCAACGCCGGGAGCTTCAGCTTCCTGCACCTGTTCGCCGGCTGGACCCTGATCGCCCTGCCCATGGGCGTGTCCGCCGCCCGCAAGCACAATGTCCGCCTGCACGGTCGGACGATGACCGGAATGTTCGTCGGCGGCCTGCTGATCGCCGGGGCCTTCGCCTTCCTGCCGGGCCGGCTGATGTGGCAGATGATGTTCGGCTAGTCCAAAGAGCGCGCCGCGCTTGCCAGGTCCGCGCCTGGAGGCCTACGAACGGTCAAGCAATGCGCGGACCCGGAAGATGACGTCGCAAGTTCGAGCCCCTCGCGCCCCGTCCACCTCCAAAGGGGCGGCCAAGCCCGCGCCGGGCGTGAAGTCGGCCGGGCGCGGGCGGCCGTCGAAGGGCGCCGGGCGGGACCTGAAGGAGACCATCCTCGACGCCGCCGAAGGCCTGTTCGCGCGCCACGGCTTCCACGGGGTGACCATCCGCCAGGTCGCCGCCGAGGCGGGCGTCGACACCGCCCTGATCCACTATTACTTCGGCGCCAAGCGCGAGCTTTTCGACGCGGTGTTCCTGCGCCGGGCCGAGATCCTCAACAGCGCCCGCGTCCTGTCGATGGACGCCTATGAGAAGAGCCACCCCGGCGCGATGACCGTCGAGGGCGTGATCGAGGCCTTCATCGAGCCCCTGCTGCGCATCTCCCAGGACGGCGGGCAGGGCTGGAAAAGCTACTTCGCCCTGGTGGCCCAGGTGAACAACACCCCGGCCTGGGGCGGCGAGACCATGGCGCGGTTCTTCGACCCGGTCGTGCACCGCCTGGTCGACACCCTGAAGATCGTCCGCCCGGACGCCCAGGACCGCGATCTCTACTGGAGCTACCAGTTCCTGACCGGCTCGATGATGCTGGCTTTGTCGGAGACCGGACGGATCGACTCCCTGTCGGGGGGCGAGTGCCATTCCAGCGACCTGGGCGCCGTGCGCGCCCGCCTGTTCGCCTACTGCGCGGCCGGCTTCGAGGCCGTGATCGCCCGCGCCCCGCGGGGCTGATTTCCCAATATAATCAGTAGGCTGATCAGTCTTCGGGTCTTCATTTCATCACTTGGTGAAAAAAGGCTGGCGCAAAGCTTCCGTCTGGGTGACAGTGTTCTCCAATTCGCGGGCCAATGAATTCGCGAAAGCCGGGAAATGCGTCCGTTCGACGGGCCGATCCGGCAAGGGACGGAACGCACAAGGGGAGGGGAAACCCATGAAGTCGATGCTCAAGCTCGCGCTGCTGGCCGGCGCGGCCTGGTCCGCCGCCGCCACCACCGTGGCCGCCCAGGACGCCGCGCCCGCAGCCGGCGCCAACGCCTCGCCCAACACGGCGGTCGAGGAACTGGTCGTCACCGCTCGCCGTCGCGAGGAAACCCTCAAGGACGTGCCGGTCGCCGTCTCGGCCTACGGCGCGGAGAAGCTGGAGCGCATCGGCGCCGGCGACATCACCACCCTGCAGCAGACCACGCCCAACCTGACCCTGCAGGTGGCGCGCGGCTCGAACTCGACCGTGATCGCCTTCATTCGCGGCGTCGGTCAGCAGGACCCGCTGTGGGGCTTCGAGCCGGGCGTGGGCCTCTATGTCGACGACGTCTACATCGCCCGTCCGCAGGGCGCGGTGCTGGACGTCTACGACGTGGATCGCATCGAAGTGCTGCGCGGTCCGCAGGGCACGCTCTACGGCCGCAACACCATCGGCGGCGCGATCAAGTACGTGACCCGCAAGATCACCGGCGAGCCGGAGTTCAATCTGAAGGGCACGCTGGGCTCCTACAGCGAGCACAACGAGATGGCCTCGGTGAAGGGCAAGCTGAGCGACCAACTGGGTATGTCGCTGGCCTTCGCCAAATACGATCACGACGGCTACGGCAAGAACCTGAACACCGGCGCCGACCAGTACGACAAGGACGTGCTGTCCAGCCGCGCGACCGTGGAGTTCACGCCGACCGACCAGCTGTTCTTCCGCCTGTCGGGCGACTACCTGAAGGACAACTCCAACCCGCGTCACGGCCACCGCGAAGTCCCCGCCATCGCCTTCGGCGGCGCGCTGATCCCGGGCGGCAGCCCGCCGGCCGACGTCTACGACACCTATGCCGGCTCGGGCGACTACAACCAGGTCGTCGCCAAGGGCGTCTCGCTGCTGGGCGAGTGGAACATCAGCGACGCCCTGACCTTCAAGTCGATCAGCGCCTACCGCAGCGGCTCGACCAACGGCACCATCGATTTCGACGAGCTGCCCGGCCCCTATCTCGACGTGCCGGCCCACTACAACGATCACCAGTTCAGCCAGGAATTCCAGCTGGTCTATTCGTCGGACCGGATGCAGGGCGTGGCCGGCGTCTACTATATGAGCGCCACGGCGGCCGGGGCCTTCGACACCGTGGTCGGCCAGGCCAACCTCACCACCGCGACCTCGGGCTGGGTCGACACCGAGAGCTGGGCGGCCTTCGCCGACGTCAGCTACGACCTGACCGAGAAGCTCTCGATGTCGGTCGGCGGTCGCTACACCAAGGACGACAAGACCGGCCACGTCTATCGCCAGAACTTCACCGGCCTGCGCAGCCCGCTGTTCGGCAACAACGCCGCCGTGCCCGGCCTGCTGCGTTCGAACTTCACCAATTCCAAGGACTTCGAGAAGTTCACCCCGCGCGTCAGCCTGAGCTACAAGGTCGACGACGAGCGTACGGGCTATGTCTCCTACAGCCAGGGCTTCAAGTCCGGCGGCTTCGACATGCGCGGCGACGTCGTCCTGACGCCCGACACCGTGAACGGCTATGATCCGGAGACGGTGGACACCGTCGAAGGCGGCCTGAAGGGCACGTTCTTCGATCGCCGCCTCAGCCTGAACTCGGCCGTGTTCTACTCCTGGTACAAGGACCAGCAGGTCACCCTGCAGACCCCTGTCGGCGCCTCGATCGCCAGCCAGGTGATGAACGTCGGCAAGTCGCACATGTACGGCCTGGAGCTGGAAGGCGTGGCCGCCCTGACCCACGCCCTCAGCGCCAACTTCTCGCTGGGCTACGTCAAGGCCGAGTACGACCAGTACCTGGCCCTGGACCTGACCCAGGTCCCGCCGGTCAAGCGCGACTTCTCCGATTCCCGGGTGTTCCAGAACACGCCGGAATGGGTGGGCAATGTCGGTTTGACCTGGCGCACCGATCTGGGCGACCACGGCAGCGTGACGATCGCGCCGATGGCGTCGTATCGCGGCGACGCCAGCATGTTCGAGGTTCCCAGCATCCTCGATCAGAAGGCCTACTGGCTTTATGACGCCAACATCACCTGGGCCTCGCCGGACGGCGGGCTGAAGGTGATCCTGCAGGGCAAGAACCTGTCGGACGAGCGCTACCGCGTCGGCGGCTACAACTTCCCCAACGGCGCGACCGGCGTGTTCGCCAACTCGGTCAGCGCCTTCTACGGCCCGCCGCGCACCTACAGCGTGACGGTCGCCGCCAAGTTCTAGGCTTCCCTCGACCTCGACTATCCGGCGACGGCTTGCACGACGAGCCGTCGCCGTTGCTTTGTCTCCCTCCAGGAAACAGCGGCGGAATCAGATGAGCGACGCACAGACCCCGACGACGGCCAAGATCGAGGCGGCCGGATCGCGCTATCGCTACGTCGTGCTGGCCATGCTGATCCTGGTCTACACGCTCAACTTCCTGGACCGGCAGATCCTGGGCATCCTGGCCAAGCCCATCAAGGAGGAGTTCGGCCTGACCGACGGCCAGTTCGGCCTGATGAGCGGCTTGGCCTTCGCCTTGCTCTACACGACTCTGGCCATCCCGATCGCCTGGCTGGCCGACCGCTTCAGCCGCGTGTGGATCATGACCGCCGCCCTGACCCTGTGGAGCGGGTTCACCGCGTTGTGCGGTTTCGCCGGCGGCTTCTCGCAGCTGTTCCTGGCCCGCATGGGCGTGGGCATCGGCGAGGCGGGCGGGGTGGCGCCGGCCTATTCGATGCTGGCCGACTATTTCCCCAAGTCGCAGCGGGCGCGAGCCTTGGCGGCCTACGCCTTCGGCATCCCGCTGGGCACGGCGGCCGGGGCCCTGGTCGGCGGTCTTTTGGCCGTGCACTTCGGCTGGCGCACGGCCTTCATCGCGGTCGGGGTCATCGGCGTCGCCTTGGCCCCGGTCTTCCGCCTGATCGTGCGCGATCCGCGCCGGGGCGGGGCGGACATGGCGGCCGGCGACACCACCACCGTCCAGGCGCCTGCCGCGCCTCTGGGCGAGGTGGTCCGCGAGCTGGCGAGGAAGCCGAGCTTCTGGCTGCTGTCGTTCGGCGCGGCCTCGTCGTCGGTCTGCGGCTACGGCGTGGCCCTGTGGCTGCCGTCGTTCTTCATGCGCAGCCTGGGCCTGACCCTGCGCGAGACGGCCTGGTACTATTCCGGCATCGCCTTCTTCGGCGGCCTGCTGGGCATCTGGCTGGGCGGCGCCGTGGCCGACCGTCTGGGAGCCAAGTCCAAGGCCGGCTATCCGCTGACCCCGGCCGTGGCCTTCCTGATCTCGGTGCCGTGCTTCCTGCTGGCGATGAACAGCGGGTCGCTGGTCGGCGGGATGGGCGGCGGCGCGGCGCTAGCCCTGGCCTTCGCGATCTTCCTGATTCCCACCGGCCTGAACCTGGCGTGGCTGGGGCCGATCACCGCCGCCGTGCAGCACCTGGCCCCCGCGCCGATGCGCACCACCGCCTCGGCCCTGTTCCTGCTGATCAACAACCTGTTGGGGATCGCGGTCGGCACCTACTATTTCGGCCTGGTTTCGGACCTCCTGAAGCCGACCTTCGGGGCGGAGTCGCTGCGCTGGTCGATCTATACCGGCATGGGCTTCTATCTGGTCGCGGCCCTGCTGTTCTTCCTGGCCTCGCGCCGCCTGTCGCGGGACTGGGTGGACTAGAGCGCGTTCGAGCGAAGTGGAAACCGGTTCGCGTGAAGAAAGCGCGCCAAAGCAAAGAGACCTAGGGCGGGTTTGATTCTGACAGAATCAAACCCGCTCTAGGCTGGGACGAATAGGCGCAGGCGGGGCCGTCTAGCGAAAACGCCACCGTTCCGACACGTTCAGGTTACAAGAGCCCGCTGAGGATTACGGGATGCGACCATGGGCGACGAGCGGCACATCTTCCACGACCCCACGGGCCGTCGGGACCGGCAGACGCGGCTGGTCATCGGGATCGTGCTGTCGGCTCTGGCGGCGATCGTCGCCGCCTTCCTGGCCACCCTGGCCTTCGCCCCGCGCCTGCCCACGGTGGCCCTGAAGGACCCCCACGTCCTGTCGTCGCTGCACAAGGAGTCGGCCCACCGCCTGAAGCGGAATCTGGACTGGCGCAAGGTGCCGCGCCCCACGGCGACCGCCCCAGGGGGAGCAGGCGGCTCGGCGCAATCGCGGCCGATCAGCGTGGGCTTCTATGTCAGCTGGGACGAGGACTCCCGCGAGTCCCTGCGCCGCAACATCGACAAGCTGGACGTGGTCTCGCCGCAGTGGGTGGCGCTGCGGGGACCCGACGGCGACATCACCGTCGACGACGACCCCCAGGGCGTGGCCCGGATCGCCGCGGCTCCGAACCATCCGGCCGTACTGCCCCTGGTCCACAACTCGGCCAACGCCGCCTTCAACGGGCCGCTGGGCGACGCCTTGCTGGCCAATCCCAAGGCGCGAGCCAAGCTGATCGCCGGCCTGTCCGATCTAGCCATTCGGCGCGGGTATGGCGGCTACGTGTTCGACCTGGAGGCCCTGTCGCCCAAGGGGCAGGCCAACTACGCCAAGCTGCTGAACGAGGCCCGCGCGGTGCTCAAGCCGCAGGGCCGCGAGGTCTGGGTCACCGCTCCGTTCGACGAGGAAGGCTGGCCGCTGAAGGCGCTGCAGGACGCCTCCGACTCGCTGGTGCTGATGGCCTACGACCAGCACTACGCCCAGGGTGATCCCGGCCCCAACGCCGGCCAGGACTGGTACGAGAGCGAGCTGGCCAAGCGCTTCGCCAAACTGGACCCCAGCCGCACGATCCTGGCCCTGGGCGCCTACGGTTACGACTGGACGCTGAAGAAGGACGGCAAGCCCGCCTCCGGCGCTCCGGCTACTTTCCACGAGGCGATCCGCAACGCCCAGGACGCCGGCGCGACCATCGACATGGACGACGATGCCCTGAACCCGACCTACAGCTATCAGGACGACAACGGCGACGACCACGTGGTGTGGTTCCTGGACGCCACCACCTTGTTCAACCAGGTCAAGGTCAGCGACGGGTGGAAGCCGCGCGGCTATGGCCTGTGGCGGATGGGCATGGAGGACCCGGGCGTCTGGAGCGTGCTGGGCAAGCCTTATGGCCAGGCCTCGGCCCAGGCCCTGACCAGCATCCCGGCAGGCCAGAGCGTCGACTTCGACGGCGGCGGCGAGGTGCTGCGGGTGACGAACCTCCCCACGCCCGGCAAGCGTTCGCTGGAATTCGATCCCGACACCGGCCTGATCTCCGGCCAGACCTACGACGTCCTGCCCAGCTCGTACGTGATCCAGCGCTACGGCCAGAAGCCCGGCCTGGTGGCCCTGACCTTCGACGACGGCCCCGACCCGCGCTGGACGCCCAAGATCCTCGACATCCTCAAAGCGAAGAACGCCCCGGCCACCTTTTTCGTGATCGGCGAGAACATGCAGAACCGCCCCGACCTGGTAAAGCGCGAGGTCGCCGAGGGGCACGACGTGGGCAGCCACACCTGGACCCATCCCAATATCGGCGAAATCCCCGTCGCCCAGACCGATGTCGAGCTGAACGCCACCCAGCGCCTGTTCGAGGTGATCACCGGCCGCTCGATGCGCCTGTTCCGCCCGCCGTTCTTCGGCGACGCCGAGCCGTCGACCCCGAACGAGGTCACGCCCCTGCTGTCGGCCCAGACCCTGGGCTATCTGGCCGTCGGCCTGCGGATCGACACCGACGACTGGCAGAAGCCCCCGCCCCAGACGATCATCGACCGCGCGCTGGACCGCCTCGACCATCCTGGCGACCGTCCGGGGCAGGTGGTGCTGCTGCACGACGCCGGTGGTAACCGCGCCAACACGGTCAAGGCCCTGCCCGAGCTGATCGACCAGATCCGCGCGCGCGGCTATCGGCTGGTGACCATCGGCGAGCTGGCGGGCATGACGCCCGACCAGGCGATGCCGAAGAGCGACCGCGACCCGATCGCCCTGGCGCTGGACCGGCTGGGCTTCGGCCTTTTCCGGGGGCTGCAGGTGCTGCTGACCACCCTGTTCATTACCGCCATCGCCCTGGGCTTGGCGCGGCTGGTGTTCCTGGCGTGCCTGGCCCTGGTCCACCGCTGGACCCATGAAAGCCCCGAGAACCTCGACCCCGAGACCGGCCCGCTGGTCAGCGTACTGATCCCCTGCTTCAACGAGGAGAAGGTGATCGCCGCCTCGGTGGCGCGGATCCTGGAGTCGGAGTGGAAGAACATCGAGGTTCTGGTCCTCGACGACGGCTCCAAGGACAACACGGCCGATGAGGTGCGCCGCGCCCACGGGAACGACCCGCGCGTGACCCTGCTGAGCTTCGAGAACGGCGGCAAGGCGCGGGCGGTCAACCGCGGCTTGGCCGTGGCCAAGGGCGACTACGTCGTGGCCCTGGACGCCGACACTCTGTTCCCGCCCAAGACCATCGGGCGCCTCGTCCGCTGGTTCCAGGACCCGAGGATCGGGGCGGTGGCCGGCAACGCCATCGTCGGCAACCGCCTGAACATCGTCACCCGCTGGCAGGCCCTGGAATATGTCACCGCCCAGAACCTGGAACGCCGCGCCCTGGCGGCCCTGGGCGCCGTGACGGTGGTTCCCGGCGCGGTCGGCGCCTGGCGCAAGAGCGTGCTGGACGATCTGGGCGGCTATCCAGCCGACACCCTGGCCGAGGACCAGGACCTGACCATCGCCTGCCAGCGCGCCGGCTGGAAGGTGGCCTTCGACCCCGCCGCCCAGGCCTTCACCGAGGCTCCCGACACCGTCACCGGCCTGCTCAAGCAGCGCTTCCGCTGGTCGTTCGGCACCCTGCAATGCGTCTGGAAGCACCGCGCGGCTCTGTTCAACCCCAAGACGCCCGCCTTGGGTTTCGTGGCCCTGCCGCAGATCTGGCTGTTCCAGATCATCCTGGCGGTCGCCGCGCCCCTGGTCGATCTGGCGGTGGTGTGGAGCCTGATCTCTGGCCTCTACGGCGCGCTGGCCCATCCGGTGGAGTGGTCGCCCGACGATATGATCCGGGGCCTGCTCTATTGGGCGGTGTTCATCCTGGTCGACCTGTCGGCCGGCGCCCTGGGCATGGCCCTGGAGAAGCGCGCGCCCTGGGCCGACCTGCCATATCTGCCTGTCCAGCGCTTCGGCTACCGGCAGCTGATGTACTATGTGGTGGTCAAATCGGTGCTGACGGCCGCGCGCGGCGGGCGGGTCGGCTGGGGCAAGCTGGAGCGGCGGGCGACGGCGACGGTCAAGTAATCGAGGCGTCCCGGCGAATGACAAGGCTGTCATTCGCCGCTGCGAGTGGTAGCGGTACCTTTTTCCGGCTCGCCGTTGACCGGCTTGACCCTCCGGAACCCGGCGTTCGACGAAAAAGTCCAAGCGGTTCCGGGCTTGCGCGAGTCCAGCCCACTTTTTCGAAAGAGCGAAACAATCGACCCAAGCGCGGTTGCGCCTGCGAAATCACGCTCCTATAACCCGGCCACAATTTTCAGAAGCCGTCGTTGAGACCGGTCCCTCATGAACATCCACGAACACCAAGCCAAAGCCGTCCTCGCAGAGTTCGGCGCTCCCGTTCCGCGCGGCTATCCCGCCTTCACTGTCGAGGAGGCCGCGGCCGCCGCTGAAAAGCTGGGCGGTCCGGTGTTCGTCGTGAAGTCCCAGATCCACGCCGGTGGCCGTGGCAAGGGCAAGTTCGAGGGCCTGGGCCCCGACGCCAAGGGCGGCGTCCGAGTCGTCAAGTCGGTGGAAGACGTCAAGACCAACGCCGCAGAGATGCTCGGCCGCGTGCTGGTGACCCACCAGACCGGCCCCAAGGGCAAGCAGGTCAACCGCCTCTACATCGAAGAAGGCGCGGCGATCGCCAAGGAATTCTACCTGTCGCTGCTGGTCGACCGCGAGACCTCGATGGTCTCGGTGGTCGCCTCGACCGAAGGCGGCATGGACATCGAGGACGTGGCCCACGCTACCCCCGAAAAGATCCATAGCTTCTCGATCGACCCGGCGACGGGCGTGTGGCCGACCCACCAGCGCGCGCTGGCCAAGGCCCTGGGCCTGACCGGCGGCCTGGCCAAGGAAGCCGCCACCCTGCTGACCCAGCTCTACACGGCGTTCCTGGCCAAGGACATGGCCATGCTGGAGATCAACCCGCTGATCGTGACCGCCGACGACCACCTGCGGGTCCTGGACGCCAAGCTGTCGTTCGACGGCAACTCGCTGTTCCGCCACCCGGACATCCGCGCCCTGCGCGACGAGAGCGAAGAAGACCCCAAGGAAATCGAAGCCAGCAAGTACGACCTGGCCTACATCGCCCTGGACGGCGAGATCGGCTGCATGGTCAACGGCGCCGGCCTGGCCATGGCCACCATGGACATCATCAAGCTGTACGGCGCCGAGCCGGCCAACTTCCTGGATGTCGGCGGCGGCGCCAGCAAGGAGAAGGTCACCGCGGCCTTCAAGATCATCACCGCCGATCCGGCCGTGAAGGGCATCCTGGTCAACATCTTCGGCGGCATCATGCGCTGCGACATCATCGCGGAAGGCGTCATCGCCGCCGTGAAGGAAGTCGGCCTGAAGGTTCCGCTCGTCGTCCGCCTGGAAGGCACCAACGTCGAGCTGGGCAAGAAAATCATCTCGGAAAGCGGCCTGAACGTCATCGCCGCCAACGATCTGTCTGACGGCGCCGAAAAGATCGTCGCGGCCGTGAAGGGTGCTCGCTAATCATGTCGATCCTCATCGGTTCTGAAACCAAGGTCATCACCCAGGGCTTCACGGGCGCCCAGGGCACGTTCCACTCCGAACAAGCCATCGCCTACGGCACCAAGATGGTCGGCGGCGTCACCCCCGGTAAGGGCGGCCAGACGCACATCGGCCTGCCGGTGTTCGACACCGTCGGCGAAGCCAAGGAAGCCACCGGCGCCGACGCCTCGGTGATCTATGTCCCGCCGCCCTTCGCGGCCGACTCGATCCTGGAAGCCATCGACGCCGAGATCCCGCTGATCGTCTGCATCACCGAGGGCATCCCGGTGCTGGACATGGTCCGCGTGAAGAAGGCCCTGCAAGGCTCCAAGTCGCGCCTGATCGGCCCGAACTGTCCGGGCGTCCTGACGCCCAAGCAGTGCAAGATCGGCATCATGCCCGGCTCGATCTTCTCGGAAGGCTCGGTCGGCGTCGTGTCGCGTTCGGGCACCCTGACCTACGAAGCCGTGTTCCAGACCACCAACGCGGGCCTCGGCCAAACGACGGCTGTCGGCATCGGCGGCGACCCGGTCAAGGGCACCGAGTTCATCGACGTGCTGGAACTGTTCCTGGCCGACGAAGCCACGAAGTCGATCGTCATGATCGGCGAGATCGGCGGCTCGGCCGAAGAAGAAGCGGCCCAGTTCCTGAAGGACGAAGCCAAGCGCGGGCGTAAGAAGCCCATGGTCGGCTTCATCGCCGGTCGCACGGCCCCTCCCGGCCGTCACATGGGCCACGCCGGCGCGATCATCAGCGGCGGCAAGGGCGGCGCCGAGGACAAGATCGCGGCGATGGAAGAGGCGGGCATCCGCGTCTCGCCGTCGCCGGCCAAGCTGGGCGAGACCCTGCTGGAAGTCCTGAAGGGCTGATAGACGACACCGAAACCCCGCTTCGGGCGGGGCCCAGGTTTTCGCGACCGCCAGTCGACGATCCGAAAAAATCACCTGGGCCCCGTTCGTCATACGGGCGCCCGGTGATTGAGAGACTATATTTACGCAACGGCATTAAGCGGTGGCGTAAAAGGATCGTAAGGCAAAGACGATGGCGGACGACGCAGGCATCATCAATCAGGTCTTGACCGAGACCTCGTTCCTCTACGGAGCCAATGCGGCTTTCGTGGAAGATCTCTACGCCCGGTGGGCGGAGAACCCCGGATCGGTCGAGCCCTCTTGGGCCGCCTTCTTCGCCACGCTGTCCGACCAGGCCGATCAGGTCAAGGCCGCCGCCAAGGATCCGGCCTGGACCCCGCGTCCGACCCCGGCCGTGCGCCCCGACTGGCTTTCGGCCCTGGACGGCCAGTGGCCGACGGTCGCCCCGGCCGTCGAAGCCAAGGTGGCCAAGGCGATCGAGGGCAAGGCTCCCGGCTCGTCCGCCGAAGCCGTCCGCGCCGCCACGCTGGACAGCCTGCGCGCCATCATGATGATCCGGGCCTACCGGATGCGCGGCCACCTGGCCGCCAACCTCGACCCGCTGGGCCTGGAGCCCAAGCCCGCCGCCCCCGAGCTGGACCCGGCGACCTACGGCTTCGCCGAGGCCGACTACGACCGCCCGATCTTCCTGGACTTCGTGCTGGGCCTGGAAACCTCGACGATCCGCGAGATCCTGGCGATCTTGCGCCGCACCTACTGCGACAACGTCGGCGTCCAGTACATGCACATCTCCGACCCGGCCGAGAAGGCCTGGCTGCAGGAGCGCATTGAGGGCCGCGACAAGGAGATCGTGTTCTCCAAGGAGGGCAAGGTCGCCATCCTGAAGAAGCTGATCGAGGCCGAGGGCTTCGAGCGCTTCCTGCACAAGCGCTTCCCCGGCACCAAGCGCTTCGGCCTTGACGGCGGCGAGGCCTGCATCCCGGCGCTGGAACAGATCATCAAGCGCGGCGGCGCGCTGGGCGTGAAGGATATCGTCCTGGGCATGCCGCACCGCGGCCGCCTGAACGTGCTGGCCGCCGTGATGGGCAAGCCCTACCACGTGATCTTCCACGAATTCCAAGGCGGTTCGTCGGTGCCCTCGGACATCGAGGGTTCGGGCGACGTGAAGTACCACATGGGCGCTTCGTCGGACCGTGAGTTCGACGACAACAAGGTCCACCTGTCGCTGACCGCCAACCCGTCGCACCTGGAAATCGTCAACCCGGTGGTGATCGGCAAGGCCCGCGCCAAGCAGGCCTTCACCCTGCGCGAACAGCCGGACGCCGGCCGCGGCCACGTGCTGCCGCTGCTGCTGCACGGCGACGCGGCCTTCGCCGGCCAGGGCGTGGTGGCCGAGTGCTTCACCCTGTCGGGCCTGAAGGGCTACCGCACGGGCGGCACCGTCCACTTCATCGTCAACAACCAGATCGGCTTCACCACCAGCCCGCGCTATTCGCGCAGCTCGCCCTATCCGTCGGATGTGGCGCTGATGGTCGAGGCTCCGATCTTCCACGTCAACGGCGACGACCCCGAAGCCGTGGTCTTCGCGGCCAAGGTCGCCACCGAATATCGCCAGATGTTCGGCAAGGACGTGGTCATCGACATGTTCTGCTACCGTCGCTTCGGCCACAACGAAGGCGACGACCCGACGATGACGTCGCCCTTGATGTACGCCAAGATCAAGGACCACATCTCGACCCGCGAGATCTACAGCCAGCGGCTGGTGGCCGAAGGCGTGGCGACGCAGGGCGAGATCGACGCCTGGGTGGGCGAGTTCGAGACCTTCCTCGACCAGGAATTCGAGGCCGGCAAGAGCTACAAGGCCAACAAGGCCGACTGGCTGGACGGCAAGTGGAAGGGCCTGGCCCTGCCCGGCGACGAAGAGCGCAAGGGCAAGACCGGCGTGGACAAGACCCGGCTCCTGGAGCTGGGTCGCCTGATCACGACCATCCCCCAGCGCATCGACGCTCACAAGACGGTCAAGCGCACGATCGAGAACCGCCGCGAGGCGATCGAGAAGGGCGAGGGCCTCGACTGGGGCACGGCCGAGCACCTGGCCTTCGCCACCCTGCTGGACGAGGGCTTCCCGGTCCGCCTGTCGGGCCAGGACTCGGTGCGCGGCACCTTCACCCAGCGCCACTCCGACGTCATCGACCAGAAGACCGAAGAGCACTACACGCCGCTGAACAACATCCGCCCCGGCCAGGCCCACTATGAAGTGATCGACTCGGCCCTGTCGGAAGAGGCGGTGCTGGGCTTCGAATACGGCTTCTCGCTGGCCGACCCGAACACCCTGACCCTGTGGGAAGGCCAGTTCGGCGACTTCGTGAACGGCGCCCAGGTGGTGATCGACCAGTTCATCAGCTCGGGCGAGCGCAAGTGGCTGCGGATGAGCGGCCTGGTGATGCTGCTGCCGCACGGCTACGAAGGCCAGGGCCCCGAGCACAGCTCGGCCCGGCTCGAGCGCTTCCTGCAGTCGTGCGCGGAAGACAACATGCAGGTGGTCAACTGCACCACCCCGGCCAACTACTTCCACGCCCTGCGTCGCCAGATGCACCGCGAGTTCCGCAAGCCCTTGATCGTCATGACGCCCAAGAGCCTGCTGCGCCACAAGAAGGCCGTGTCGAACCTGTCGGACCTGGCCACGGGCTCCAGCTTCCACCGTGTGATGGTGGACGGCGCCGAAGCCGGCTGCGACGTCGGCGGCATCAAGCTGAAGCCGGACGATCAGATCACCCGCGTCATCGCCTGCTCGGGCAAGGTCTATTTCGACCTGGTCGACGCCCGGGCCAAGGCCGGCCGCGACGACGTCTACATCGTGCGTCTGGAGCAGTTCTATCCGTGGCCGCTGAAGTCGGTCATGGGCGTGCTGAGCCGCTTCAAGAACGCCGAGCTGGTCTGGTGCCAGGAAGAACCCAAGAACATGGGCGGCTGGACCTTCGTCGATCCGTGGCTCGAGCTCACGCTCGATCGCCTGGACGTCAAGGCCAAGCGCGCCCGTTATGTCGGCCGTCCGGCCTCGGCCTCCACGGCCGCCGGCATGATGAGCCGCCATATGAAAGAACTCGAGACCTTCCTGAACGAAGCCTTCGCCTGATCGCCCCGTTCTGAACTAAGTCCAGACACTGAACTGAACCCGACCGACCTGAACACGAGACATCGGAACCCCACATGGCCGACATCATGACCCCCGCCCTCGGCGAATCCGTCACCGAAGCGACGGTGGCCCGCTGGACCAAGAAGGCCGGGGAGGCGGTGAAGAAGGACGAGCTGCTCGTCGAGCTGGAAACCGACAAGGTCAGCCTGGAAGTCGTGGCCCCGTCCGACGGCGTCCTGGCCTCGATCGCCGCCGAGGAAGGCGCGACCGTGGTGCCGGGCACGGTGCTGGGCGTGGTGACCGAAGGCGGCGCCGCGACCGCCGCTCCGGCCGCCGCCGCGCCCGCTCCGGCCCCCAAGCCGGCTGAAGCTCCGAAGGCCGCTCCGGCCCCGGCTCCCGCGCCCGCCGTCGCGGCTCCGGCCGCCCCGACGGCCGCTCCGGTCAGCCCGGCCCCGGCCCGCATCGCCGCCGAGAACAACCTGGACCTCTCGAAGGTCGCGGGCACCGGCAAGGACGGCCGCGTGACCAAGGGCGACGCCCTGGCCGCCCTGGAAGCCCGCGCCAACGCCCCGGCGCCGGCCGCCGCCCCGGCCGCGCCGCGTCCGATCCACGAGCGCGAGGAGCGCGTGAAGATGACGCGCCTGCGTCAGACGATCGCCCGCCGCCTGAAGGAAGCCCAGAACAACGCCGCTATGCTGACGACCTTCAACGAGGTCGACATGACGGCGGTCATGGCCCTGCGCAACCAGTACAAGGACGTGTTCGAGAAGAAGCACGGGGTGAAGCTGGGCTTCATGTCGTTCTTCACCAAGGCCGTGGTCCACGCCCTGAAGGCCGTGCCGGACGTCAACGCCGAGATCGACGGGACCGACATCGTCTACAAAAACCACTACGACATCGGCGTGGCCGTCGGCACCGACAAGGGCCTGGTCGTTCCGGTCGTGCGTGACGCCGACGTGCTGGGCCTGGCCGAGATCGAGAAGGCTATCGGCGCCCTGGGCAAGAAGGCCCGCGACGGCGGTCTGGCCATCGAGGACATGCAGGGCGGCACCTTCACCATCACCAACGGCGGCATCTACGGCTCGCTGATGTCGACCCCGATCCTGAACGCCCCGCAGTCGGGCATCCTGGGCATGCACGCGATCAAGGAGCGGGCCATGGTGGTCGGCGGCAAGATCGAGATCCGCCCGATGATGTACCTGGCCCTCAGCTACGACCACCGCGTGGTCGACGGCCAGGGCGCGGTGACCTTCCTGGTCAAGGTCAAGGAAGCCCTGGAAGACCCGCAGCGCCTGCTGCTGGAGCTGTAAGAC
>JAGIBE010000260.1 GCA_017744495.1 Caulobacter sp.
GCCTCGCACTGGCGGCTGCTGATCGAGGCCCCGCTGCGCGAGCTGGGCCTACGCGGCCACACCGTGGGCGCCAAGGAGTTCGCCCTGCTGCTGACCGTGCTGGTCGGGGCGGCGCTCTACCCGCCGCTGGTCCTGCTGTTCGGCGGCGTGACCCCATCGGAGGTCAAGGGGCTGCTGCGGCGGGGCAAGGCGTAGGGGTTGCCCTCGTCCGCCCAGCCCGGTAACCAGCGTGCATGGCTTCGATCGGTTCTTCCGCGCCGCGATGGCGCAGCTTCCTCTGATCCGTTCCGCCGCGCTTCCGGCGCGGCTCGCGCATTCTTGTCTTGCTTGGGCGCGCCCCCGCCATACCCGTTTCAAGTTCCAAGGCTGAAGCCATGACCGACCACACCCCTGTCCCCTACACGGGCCCCACCCGCGTGCTCTCCGGCGTCCAGCCGTCCGGCGCCCTGCACCTGGGCAACTATCTCGGCGCCCTGGTGAAGTTCGCCCGCCTACAGCACGAGATGGACACCTTCATCTTCGTGGCCGACCTGCACGCTATCACCGTCTGGCAGGAGCCCGAGGCCCTGGCCAACCAGACGCGCGAGATCGCCGCCGCCTATCTGGCCGCGGGCCTGGATCCGAAGAAGGCGACGATCTTCCCGCAGTCGGCGGTGCGCGAGCATTCCGAACTGGCCTGGATCTTCCAGTGCGTGGCGCGGCTCGGCTGGCTGGACCGCATGACCCAGTTCAAGGAGAAGAGCGGCAAGCACAAGGAGCGCAGCTCGGTGGGCCTCTACACCTACCCGGTGCTGCAGGCCGCCGACATCCTGGTCTACAAGGCCACCCACGTGCCGGTGGGCGAGGACCAGAAGCAGCACCTGGAACTGACCCGCGACATCGCCGGCAAGTTCAACCACGACTTCGGGGTGCAGGGCTTCTTCCCGCAGCCCGAGCCGCTGATCCAGGGCCCCGGCGCCCGGGTCATGAGCCTGCGCGACGGCTCGGCCAAGATGAGCAAGTCCGACCCGTCGGACTACAGCCGCATCAACCTGACCGACACGGCCGACGACATCGCCGCCAAGGTCCGCAAGGCCCGCACCGACCCGGAACCACTGCCCGAGACGCTGGAAGAGCTGTCGGGCCGCGCCGAGGCCGACAACCTGGTGGGCATCTTCGCGGCCCTGGCCGGCAGGACCAAGGCCGAGGTTCTGGCCGAGTACGCCGGCAAGGGTTTCGGCGCTTTCAAGCCGGCCCTGGCCGAGCTGGCGGTCGAGAAGCTGGCGCCGGTCGGCGAGACCATGCGCCGCTACCTGGCCGACCCGACCGAGATCGACCGCATCCTGGCGGCCGGCGCCGAGCGGGCCAGCGAAGTCGCCGCCCCGACGGTGGCCGAGGTCAAGAAGCTGGTCGGCTTCTGGGGCGCGTAAGACGGACGCGCCTTTAAGTTGGGCGGCCGCGTGAAGCTTAGTTGAAATCACCCCGCCACGCTTGCAAAGCGTGGCGGGAGTTGGCTAGGGACCTATCCAGGGGTCCCGGAGCGCTCGATGCAGCATCGTAACGATATCGACGGTCTGCGGGCCGTCGCCATTCTCCCAATCCTTCTCTTCCACGCCGGTCTGACCCAGATGTCCGGCGGCTTCATCGGCGTCGACATCTTCTTCGTCATCTCCGGCTTTCTGATCACCTCGATCATCACCCGCGAGATGAACGCCGGGACGTTCTCGATCCTGACCTTCTACAAGCGGCGGGTGGTGCGGATCTTTCCGGCCCTGTTCGTCACCCTGACGCTGGTGCTGCTGGCCGGCTGCCTGTTCATGCTGCCCAGCGAGGTCGCGCCGCTGGGCAAGAGCGCCGCCGCCGCCGCGGGCTTCGTCTCCAACATCTATTTCTGGAAGACCGCCGACTATTTCGCGGGCTCGGCCGACCTCAAGCCGCTGCTGCACACCTGGTCGCTGGGTGTGGAGGAGCAGTTCTACATCTTCTATCCGCTGATGGTCCTGCTGGTGACGCGCTTCCTGAAGCGCTGGCTGGCGCTGGCGATCGGCCTGACGACGCTGGGCTCGTTCGTCTTCAGCCTGGGGCTGGCGGTCGTCGGCCCGAACGCCGCCTTCTACCTGCTGCCCAGCCGGGCGTGGGAGCTCGGGCTCGGCGGCCTCATCGCCGTCGGCGCGTTCCCGGTCCTGCCTTGGGCGTGGCTGCGGACGGCCGCGCCCGCCGTCGGCGCGGTCCTGATCGCGGCGGGCCTGGCCTTCATCCGCGCCGACAGCCTGTTTCCCGCGCCCTGGGCCCTGCTGCCCTGCCTGGGCGCCGCCCTGATCATCGCCTACGGCCAAGGCTCGCTGGTCGGCCGGGCGCTGTCGATCCAGCCGCTGCGCTGGATCGGCGCGATCTCGTACTCGCTCTACCTGCTGCACTGGCCGATCATCGCCTTCTATCGGCTGCTGACGGGCATCAGCCTGTCGCCGGTGGAGTCGGCCTGCTTGGTCGCGGCCAGCGTCGCGGCCGCGGCGGTGTCCTATTATCTGGTCGAGCAACCCGTGCTGCGCCGGTTCCGGACCGGCCCCGCCGGCAAGATCCTGGGCGTCGGGACCGTCGCCCTGGCCGCCGGCTTGGCGGCTTCGGCGGTCGTGACCGTCAACGCCGACAACTGGCGGAGCTACACGCCGGAGGCCCGGCGGATCATGAGCTACGCCCGCTATGTCGGCACCGGGGAGCACACCTACCAGTACCGTCCGGACAAGTGCTTCATCGAGAGCACGAGCCGCCACGGCTTCGATCGCGCCTTCTGCCTGAAGCGGGACCCGGGCAAGACCAATATCGTCGTCCTGGGCGACAGTCACGCGGCCCAGTACTGGCGGGCGATCGCTCTGCGGTTCCCCGACAAGAACGTGATGCAGGCCACCGCCTCCGGCTGCCGTCCGACCCTCCACACCCAAGGCGAGAAGCGCTGCACCGACCTGGTGAATTACGTGCTGGGCGATTTCCTGGCCAAAGGCGGCGCCGACGCCGTGGTGCTGTCGGGCCGCTGGAAGGAGACCGACGTGTCGAACCTGGTGGAGACGGTGCGCTTCCTGAAGTCCAAGCGCATTCCGGTCACCGTCATCGGTCCGACCGTGGAGTATGACGGCGAGTTCCCCGAAATCCTGGCGCGCGCCATGCTGCAGGACGGCGGCGGGTCGGTCACCAACCTGCGCCTCACCCAGCCCAAGGCCATGGACGAGAAGCTGGCCGCCCTGATGAAGGCCGAGGGCGTGCCCTATGTCTCCGAACAGAACATCGAGTGCCCGGCCGACCGCTGCATGACCTTCGCGCCAGGTCAGGTGCCCTTCCACTTCGACTATGGGCACATGCCGCTCAGCGCGGCCCGCTACGTGATTTCCAAGGCCAATATCTAGAGCCGCGCCGGGATTCGCACCGGCAGGCTCTCATAGCCTTTCACGAAGCTGGAATAGACCCGCTTGGGCTCGCCCATGACCTCGATCTTGGGGAAGCGCTTGAGGATCTCCTCCCAGATGATCTTCAGCTGTAGTTCGGCCAGGCGGTTGCCCACGCAGCGGTGGATGCCGAAGCCGAACGACAGGTGCCGGCGGGCCTGGGGGCGGTCGATCAGAAAGGCGTTGGGGTTGTCGATCACTGTGTCGTCGCGGTTGCCCGAGACGTACCACATCACGACCTTGTCCCCTTTCTTGATGGTCTTGCCCGACAGCTCGAAGTCCTCGAGGGCCGTGCGGCGCATATAGGCCAGGGGGGTCTGCCAGCGGATGATCTCCGAGACCATGTTGGGGATCAAGCTGGGGTCGGCCCGCAACTTGGCTTCCTGGTCGGGGTTCTGGCTCAGCGCCAGCAGGCCGCCGGTGATCGAGTTGCGGGTGGTGTCGTTGCCGCCGACGATCAGCAGGATGATGTTCCCCAGATACTCCATCGGCGGCATGTTCCGCGTCGCCTCGCCGTGGGCCAGCATCGAGATCAGGTCGTTGCCGGGCTCGGTCGAATTGACCCGCTCGTTCCAGAGATTGGTGAAGTAGGCCAGGCACTCCATCAGTTCGGCCCGGCGCTGCTCCTCGGTGTCGACGATCCCGGCGCCCGGCACGGCGGTGGAGACGTCCGACCAGCGGGTCAGCTTGCGGCGCTCCTCCCAGGGAAAGTCGAACAGGGTGGCCAGCATCTGGGTGGTCAGCTCGATCGACACCTTGTCGACCCAGTCGAACGTCTCGCCGATCGGCAGGCTGTCGAGAATCCCGCCGACCCGCTCGCGGATCGTCCCCTCCAGAAGCGCCAGGTTCACGGGCGAGACGATCGGGCTGACCGTCTTGCGCTGGATGTCGTGCTTGGGCGGGTCCATGGCGATGAACATCGGCAGGACGAAGTCCTCGTCGAAGTTCCGGATCGTGATGCCGCCGAAGCTGCTGTCCGACGAGAACACCTGGTGGGTGGTGTCGACGGTCATGATGTCGTTGTAGCGGGTGATCGACCAGTACGGCCCATGCTCGCTGTTTTCGCAGTAGTGGACCGGGTCCTCGGCCCTCAGCCTTTCGAAATAGGGCCAGTGGGCGTCGGCCTGGAACAGGGCCGGATCGGCGACGTCGATCTCTTCCAAGGGCATGGAATAGGCCTTGGCCCTTGCCGCGTCCTTTTGGGCTTCGCTGGAAAGATCGATGGCTCCGTCGCTCATGGCGACCTCCCGAGGCAAACAACTGTTTCGACGATGGAGACATAACGCGGTTCGTTTGTCACGATGACGCAAGCGGCAGTCTGGCCCTTGTCCCGAGGGCCCGACGGGTCCATCTCTCCGGCATGTTCATCCAGACCGAAACCACGCCCAATCCCGAGGTCCTGAAATTCCTGCCCGGCCGCGAAGTGCTGGGCGAGGGCGCGCGCGAGTTCCGCACCGCCGAGGAAGGCGACGCCTCGCCCTTGGCCGAGGCCCTGTTCCGCCTGGGCGATGTCGATCGCGTGTTCTTCGGCCCGGACTTCCTGACCGTGACCAAGGCCGAGGGCGCGGCGTGGCCGCACCTGAAGGCGCCCATTCTGGCCGCCATCATGGACCACTTCACCAGTGGTCGCCCGCTGCTGCTGGACCAGGCCGATAGCGGTCATGACGAAGACGGCGTCTATGACGAGGAAGCCTCGCAGATCGTCGCCGAGATCAAGGACCTGCTGGACACCCGCATCCGCCCGGCCGTGGCCCAGGATGGAGGCGACATCGTGTTCAGCAAGTTCGAGCCGGCGACCGGCGTGGTCTGGCTGCACATGCGCGGCGCTTGCTCGGGCTGCCCGTCGTCCTCGGCCACGCTGAAGGCGGGCGTCGAGAACATGCTCAAGCACTATGTGCCTGAAGTGACCCGGGTGGAGCAGACGCTCTAGGCGCTTACGTCATGCGCGCGCGGGCAAGTGAATGCGTCCGAGGCGCCTTGCCAGTGCGCTCCAGCATCCTTATCGTAACTGCATAAGTTGCAATTATATCGCCCATAAGGATCGCTGATGGCCAAGCTCGCCGACACGGCTCTCGACCAACTGTTCACGACGGCCCGCACCCGCAACGGCTGGAGCGACAAGCCCATCCCCGAAGCGGTCCTGCGCGAGCTGTACGACCTGGTGAAGTTCGGCCCGACCGCCGCCAACAGCACCCCGGCCCGTTTCGTGTTCGTCCAGAGCCCGGAAGCCAAGGCCAGGCTGGCGGCCCTGTCGTCGGGCTCGAACGGTCCCAAGATCCTGCAGGCGCCGGTGACGGTGATCGTCGGCTACGACCTGGACTTCCCCGAGACCCTCGACAAGCTGTTCCCCAACGCTCCGGGCGCCAAGCACTGGTTCGCCGATCCCGTGGCCAAGGAATGGGGCGCGCTGCGCAACAGCTCGCTTCAGGGCGGCTATTTCATCCTCGCCGCCCGGGCCCTGGGCCTGGACACCGGCCCGATGTCGGGCTTCGACAACGCCGGCGTGGACGCCGCGTTCTTCGCGGGGACGAACGTCAAGTCGAACTTCATCGTCTCGATCGGCTACGGCACGGAAGAGAACCTCTTCCCGCGCAATCCGCGCCTGGACTTCGACGAAGCCGCGAAGATCATCTGATCTCGGCCTGAACTCCAAAAAAGTTGTCATCCCGGAAAGCGCGGAGCGCTTGTCCGGGACCTAGGTGAACCGCACCGCATTTGCCCAGTTTCCTGGGTCCCGGACAGCCTCTTCGAGGCTTCCGGGATGACAACCGCTTTGTGCATGTGATGCACATCTCGGCGGCGCAGTGCTAGAACGCGCCTTATGACCCAGCGCCTCGCCCTGATCGTCGCCCCGCTGCTGCTGCTCGCCGCCTGCGGACCCGCCAAGCATGACACCGCCGCCGGTACGCCGGCCGCCGAGGTTCCTAAGTCGGGGCCCGTCGCCGTCGCGGTGACGCCCTATGTCGGCGGGCCGCTGCATGTGCGGGCCGACGGGGTGGGTCCGATCACCGGTGAGACCGCCTTCGACGAGGCCACGATCAAGGCCCTGTTCCCCAAGGCGGTGGTCAAGAGCGCCTTCATCCACACCGGCGAAGGCCCGCCCGGGCCGATCCTCACCGTCGACCAGGACAATGTCCCGCTGCTGGAGATCGGCAAGGGCGCCGAGGGCGGCATCGGCGAGATCCGCATGGCCGGCGGGCCTGTCGAAGGCCCCAAGGGCGAAACCCTTCTCGCGAAATGGGCCGATCTCGGGTTCGACATCAGCCAGTGCCGTCCGGGCGAGGGCCGCACGGTCAACCAGACCATCTGCGTGCGCCCCGAGGCCCCGACCGTGGCCTATGTCTTCGGCGTGCCCGGTTGGGCCAAGGGCGGCCTGCCGCCGGTCGAGGTGCTGAAGGCCAAGGGCCAACTGAACGAGTTCGTCTGGCGTCCGGCCGAGCAGGCGGCCGTCGGGGCGGCCTGATCCGATGCTTCGACGCCTGATCCTCGCCGCCCCGCTGCTGGCCCTTGCGGCTTGCGGCCCGGCGGACAAGCCGCAAGCCGGCAAAACCGAGAGCGCCGCGCCCGCCGCCTCGGCGCCGGCCACCGTCATGGTCACGCGGAAGGCCGCCGACGGCTCGGTCGATCGCTTCACGCCCCATGAGGGCGGCCCCCTGGCGCTGGACGAGTTCTCGGTGGGCCCGATCATGGCTCAGACAGAATTCTCGCTCGAAGCGATCAGGCCGCGCTTCCCGAAGGCTAAGGTCGAAGGCATTTTCATCCGCCATGACGGTGGCCCGTCGGAGCCCATCGGTGTCACCGTCCTTCAAGATGGTGGTGAGATCGAAATCTCGCCCAATCCCGGCTCGACCAAGGTCGGCGACATCCGTATCTCCGGCGGCACGCCCCAGGGCCCGCGCGGCGAGACGCTGGGCCTGAAGTGGGCCGACGCCGGCATGGACTATCCGCGCTGCTGGATGGGCAAGGACCGCGACGTCCATGCGGTGATCTGCACCCAGCCCGGCGAGCCCGTGCTGCGCTACATCTTCGCCGTCCCCGGCTGGACGCAGGACACGATGCCGCCTGAAGCGATGCTGCGCGACAAGGCGACCCTGCGCGAGTTCCTCTGGCGCGGAGGGGCCCCGGTCCAATGATCCTCGCTATCGACACCTGTCTGGCCGCCAGCTCGGTCGCCATCCTGGACGGTGACACCATCCGCGCCGCCCGCAGCGAGCCCATGACCCGCGGCCATCAAGAGCGCGTCGCCGTCATCGCCCGCGACGTCGCGGGCGAGGCGGGCGTGAAGTTCACCGACCTGGCCTGCATCGCCGTCACCGTCGGCCCGGGCTCGTTCACCGGCCTGCGGGTCGGGCTTTCGTTCGCCAAGGGTCTGGCTACGGCCCTGTCGGTCCCCTGCGTTGGCGTGAATACCCTGGAGGCCCTGGCCGCCTCCGCCGACGCGCCCGGCTTCGTCGCTGGCGTGCTCGACGCCAAGATGGGCCAGGTCTATCTGCAGGTCTTCGACGGCGGCAAGGCGCTGATGGCCCCCGACGCCCTGGAGGTCGAGGTCGCCATTGCTCGTCTGGCCGAGCTCTATTCGGGTGGTTCCGCGACTTTGATCGGCTCTGGCGCGCCGCTGGTGGCCGAGGTGCTGCCGGACGCGACCGTCCTGACCCCGGCCTTCGCCGACCCTGTCGCCATCGCCCGCCTGGCTGCCGCCAAGCCGGTTCCCACCCATTCGCCCCGGCCGCTCTATCTGCGCGCGCCCTACGCCGTGGCGCCGGCGGCATGATCCTGCGTCCCGTCGGGCTGGAAGCCTGTTTCACCCTGGCCGACCTGCACGACCGCGCCTTCGACCGGCCCTGGTCGGCGGAGGAATTCGAGAGTCTGCTGAGAAGCCCCGGCGTCTTCGCCGTGCTGGGCGAGGCGGGCGAGCCCGAAGACGCCAAGGGCTTCATCCTCTGCCGCGCCGTGGCCGGCGAGGCCGAGATCCTGACCGTGGCCGTCGATCCGGCCGCACGCCGCCGCGGCTGGGGCGCGGCCCTGGTCGAGATGGCGGCGGGCGTCGCCCAGGAAGCCCGCGCCTTCGAGATGTTCCTGGAGGTGGCGGCCGACAACGTCGCGGCGATCAAGCTCTACGAAGCGACCGGATTCCAGCGCGTCGGCCTGAGAAAGGGCTATTATCCCCATCCTGATGGGGCAAAGGACGCCGTGGTGATGCGCCGGGCGCTTAACAGCTAGCGCCCAAGTGCCTATCTTGCCCGCGAATCTACCAGGAGACGCCGCAGTGGATCGCCTCGAAAAGCTCTGCATCGAAAAGGGCATGCGCATGACCGACCAGCGTCGCGTCATCGCCCGCGTGCTGTCGGCCGCCACCGACCACCCGGATGTCGAAGAGCTGCACCGTCGCGCCCACGCCGTGGACCCGCACATCTCGATCGCCACGGTCTACCGCACCGTCCGCCTGTTCGAGGAAAGCGGCATCATCGAGCGCCACGACTTCCGTGACGGCCGCTCGCGCTACGAAGAGACGCCCGACCACCACCACGACCACCTGATCGACATGAAGACCGGCAAGGTCGTCGAGTTCGTGGACGAGGAGATCGAGGCCCTGCAGAACGCCATCGCCAAGAAGCTGGGCTACAAGCTGGTGGACCACCGGCTGGAACTGTACGGCGTTCCGATCGAGGAATGAGCAGCGGAGGGGTGTGGCGCCGCCGACCTTGCGCGTTAACGCCCTCGCGCTCATAACGCCCCGATGAGCGAGACCCCGCAAAAGCGCCTCTTTATCAAGACCTACGGCTGTCAGATGAATGTCTATGACAGCGAGCGCATGGCCGATGTCCTGCGCCCGCTGGGCTATGGCGTCGTAGATGACCCTGAAGGGGCTGATCTGGTGGTGCTCAACACCTGCCACATCCGCGAGAAGGCCACCGAGAAGGTCTATTCCGAGCTGGGCTACATCAAGCAGATGAAAGGCCGGAAGGCCGAGGCCGGCGGCAAGATGACCATCGCCGTGGCCGGCTGCGTGGCCCAGGCCGAGGGCAAGGAGATCATGCATCGCCAGCCGGCGGTCGATCTGGTCGTCGGGCCCCAGGCCTATCACCAGCTGCCCGAGCTGATCGCCCGAGCCCACCGGGCGACCGGCGAGCGCCTCTCCGCCGACTTCGCCGCCGACGAGAAGTTCGACGCCCTGCCGGCTGAGCGCCACGTCACGGGCGTCACCGCCTTCCTGACCGTGCAGGAGGGCTGCGACAAGTTCTGCACCTTCTGCGTGGTGCCCTACACCCGGGGCGGGGAATGGTCGCGGCCGCCGCAGGACATCGTCGAAGAAGCCAAGCGCCTGGCCGACCAGGGTGTGCGCGAGGTCACCCTGCTGGGCCAGAACGTCAACGCCTATGACGGCGGCGGCGAGACCCTGGCCAAGCTGGTGCGCCGCCTGGCCAGGATCGAGGGTCTGGACCGCATCCGCTACACCACCAGCCACCCGCGCGACATGAGCGAGGACCTGATCGAGGCCCACGGCGAGCTGCCGCAACTGATGCCCTATCTGCACCTGCCGGTGCAGGCGGGGTCGGACAAGATCCTCAAGGCGATGAACCGCGACCACACGGCCGAGAGCTATGCCCGCCTGGTCGAGCGCATCCGCGCCGCGCGGCCCGACATCGCCATGAGCGGCGACTTCATCGTCGGCTTCCCCGGCGAGCGCGACGGCGATTTCGAGAAGACCCTGGAGCTGGTCCGTGAGGTCGGCTTCGCCTCGGCGTTCTCGTTCAAATATTCGCGCCGCCCGGGCACGCCGGCCTCCGCCATGCCCGGCCAGGTGGACGAAGCGGTGAAGGCCGAGCGCCTGGATCGCCTCAACGCCCTGCTGGACGACCAGCAGAAGGGGTTCAACGCCGCCCAGGTCGGCAAGGTTTTGCCGGTGCTGTTCGAGAAAAAAGGCCGCAACCCCGGTCAAATCGTCGGTCGCAGTCCCTATCTGCAGGCGGTCCATGCCGTCGGGTCCGATGACCTGATCGGCAAGATCGTTCCCGTCCGCATCGAGTCGTCGGCCAAGATGAGCCTGGGCGGCGTGCTCGAGACCCAATCTCAGCTGGAGTCCGCTTGAGCCGTACGCCTGAGTTCCTGCCCCTGTCCGACGTCGCCGTCCGCGCCGTGTCCGGCCCGAACGGCCGTCACGCCGCCCTGATCGAGGACGCCTTCAAGGTGCTGATCGAGACCCCGGGCGGCGGGGTGACGATCACCGGCGACGTCAAGGCGCGCGCCGGCGCCAAGCGGGCGATCCAGGCCTTGGCCCACCGCGCCGACGCCGATGACGAGGTGGTGGAGGCCGACGTCCGCGTGGCCGTGGGCGAGGCCCACAGCGCTTCGGGCCAGGCCTCGCCCCGCGCCGTGCGCAAAGGTTCGGTGTCGCCCAAGACCAAGGGCCAGGCCCGCTACATGGAGGCCATGGCCAGCCATCCGCTGTGCTTTGGCCTGGGTCCCGCCGGCACCGGCAAGACGTTCCTGGCCGTGGCCCAGGGCGCGGGCATGCTGCTGCGCGGCGAGGTCGATCGCCTGATCGTCACCCGTCCCGCCGTCGAGGCCGGCGAGAAGCTGGGCTTCCTGCCGGGCGACCTGAACGAGAAGGTCGACCCCTACATGGCGCCGGTCTGGGAAGCCTTGACCGACATCATGGGCGCCGACCAGCTGCGCCGCCGTCGCGAGAAGCTGGAGATCGAGGTCGCCCCGATCGCCTTCATGCGCGGCCGCACGCTCAGCCACGCCTTCGTCATCGTCGACGAGGCCCAGAACTGCTCGCGCCTGCAGATGAAGATGGTCCTGACCCGCCTGGGCGAAGGTGCGCGGATGGTGGTGACGGGCGATCCGACCCAGGTCGACCTGCTCAATCCCCGCGACTCGGGCCTGGCCCACGCCGTGTCGATCCTGGAAGGGGTCGAGGGCGTGGCGGTGTCGCGCTTCACCTCGGCCGACGTCGTGCGCCATCCCCTGGTCGAGCGCATCGTCAAGGCCTACGACGCCGACGCCCTGCAGACGACGACGCGCTGATGACGATCACGGTCGACATCGAGATCGAGGACGAGGCCTGGACGAAGGCCGAGCCGGACGTCGAGGCCCTGGTCTGGCGCGCCGCTCAGGCCGTGCTGGACGCCCACGAGGACATCGAAGGGCAGGGGATCGTGATCCTGCTGGCCGCCGACGACAGCGTCCAGGCGCTGAACCGCGACTTCCGCCAGAAGGACTACGCGACCAACGTCCTGTCCTTCCCCTCGCCCCCTAATCCGGAGGGCCAGATCGGCGACATCGCTCTGGCGTTCGGTGTCTGCCGGCGCGAGGCGGCCGAGCAGGGCAAGCCTCTTGCGCATCACTTGCAACATCTGGTGGCGCATGGGGTGCTTCATCTCTTAGGATACGACCATCAGGACGACGGCGAGGCCGAGGCCATGGAAGCGTTCGAGCGCGAGATCCTCGCGAGCTTGGACATTCCCGACCCTTATGCTGAGCCGGCGTCCGCCTAGATCAGTTTGCTCGCAAACTGATCTAGGTCACTTAGCTTGAGCGTTTTCTTCACGCGAACCGGTCTCCACTTCGCTTGAAAACGCTCTGAGGGATAACCAAGCAGGGCATGCCCAGCGACGACCAGAGTTCCCCGCCCGCCGGTTCGGCTCGCTTGAGCCGGGGCGTGCGGGCGTTCTTCCGTAAGATGCGCCGGACCCTCTCCAAGGGGGACCTGGTCGGCCGGCGAGGGACCGGCCTGGCCGAGACGACGCGTCCGGCCGATCCCGCCCTGGTCCACGAGGTCGACATGGTCGACCAGGCCGAGGCCTTCCAGAGCCTGCGGGTGGCCGACGTGATGACCCCGCGCGCCGACATCGTGGCCGTCGAGGTCTCGACGCCGTTCGAGGCGGTGGTGGCCCAGTTCACCGAGGCCGAGCACTCGCGGATGCCGATCTATCGCGAGACCCTGGACGACCCGGTGGGCGTGGTCCACGTCAAGGACGTGTTCCGCCTGCTGGCCGACGACGGCAAGCGCCCTGGGGCGTCCGACCAAATCCTGCAGCGACTGCGGCGCGAGGCGCTGTACGTGCCGGCCTCGATGCGGGCCGCCGACCTGCTGCTGCGCATGCGCACCAGCCGCATCCACATGGCCCTGGTCATCGACGAGTTCGGCGGCACCGACGGCCTGGTGACGATGGAAGACCTGATCGAGGCGGTGGTCGGCGAGATCGACGACGAGCACGACGACGCCCAGGTCTCCAGCGTGATCGCCCGCCCGGGCGGGGTGTTCGAGGCCGACGCCCGCGCGCCGCTGGAGGACCTGGAGGCCGCCCTCGACACCGATCTGGCCCCGCCGGACATGGAAGAGGACATCGACACGGTCGCCGGCCTGGTCGTGGCGCTGGCCGGCCGCGTGCCGCAGCGGGGCGAGGTGATCGCCCACCCCGCTGGCTTCGACCTGGAGGTCGTCGAGGCCGATCCGCGCCGGGTGCGCCGGGTCCGGGTGCGTCCGGCGGCCGAGATCGAGACGGCCGACGATCAGCCCGGCCGCGTGGCCGCTTCGTGACCTTGCCGGCCCTGCCGAAGCTGACGCCCTGGCGGGCGCGAGGCCTGGCGCTGCTGGCGGGTCTGGCCGCCGCCTTGGCCCATCCGCCGTTCGGCATCCTGCCGGGCCTGCTAGGCTACGCGGTGCTGCTGTGGCTGCTCGACGCCATCGACGGACCGCGACCCTTGCGCTCGGCCTTCCTGCGGGGCTGGCTGACGGGCTTGGCCTATTTCGCGCTGTCCACCTGGTGGATCGCCGAGGCTTTCATGGTCGACGCCGCCAACCAGGGTTGGATGGCTCCGTTCGCCGTGGCCGCCATGGCCGCGGGTATGGCGCTCTTCTGGGGGCTCGCGGCGGTGCTCTACCGCCTGGTCCGGCCCGCCGGCGTGCGGCGGCTGCTGGTGTTCGCGGGGGCCTTCGCGGTGCTGGAATGGACGCGCGGCCACATCCTGACCGGCTTCCCTTGGAACCTGCCGGGCGAGACCTGGCGGGCGGGATCGGCCGTTTCGCAGGTCGCGGCGGTGGTCGGCGCCTACGGCCTGACCTGGATCACCCTGGCCATCGCCGCCGCTCCAGCGGTCTGGCGGGACGGCAAGCGCGGTCGGATCGCGGTCGGCGCGGCCGCTGTCGTGCTGGTCGGGCTGTTCGTCGGCGGGGCGCTGGCTTTGTCCAGGCCGCCGCCGTTCGCCGGCCCGCCCCTGACCGTCCGCATCGTCCAGGCCGACATCCCGCAGGAGTCCAAATGGGACGCCCAGCGCTTCGCCCAGATCGTCCAGGCCTATGTCTCGCTGACCGCCAAGCCCTACGCCGGCAAGCCCGCCGACATCGTGGTCTGGCCCGAGGGCGCCCTGCCGCTGGCCATCAACGACTACATGGTCCCCGGCAGCTGGGTGCGGCAGGACATCGTCGCGGCCCTGCGTCCGGGCCAGCTGATGCTGCTGGGCGGCTATCGCTACGAGGGGACGGCCGACAAGCCGATCTATTACAACAGCCTGGTCGCCCTGCGTCGCACGGCCGACGACGTCGAGGTGGTCGGGATCTACGACAAGCACCGGCTGGTGCCGTTCGGCGAATACCTACCCGCCGACGCCCTGATGACCAGGATCGGCTTCAAGAGCATGGCTCATCTAGGCGACGGCTTCGCCACGGGGCCCAAGCCCGCGCCGCTGCGCGTGGCGCCGAGCCTCTTGGTCCAACCGCTGATCTGCTACGAGAGCCTGTTCCCGCGCCTGGCTCAACCGGTCCCGGGGGTGCGCGCGATCGTCAATGTCTCCAACGACGCCTGGTTCGGGGTGACCTCCGGACCGCTTCAGCACCTGAACCTGGCCAGCTACCGCGCCATCGAGACCGGCCTGCCGCTCATCCGGGCCACGCCCACCGGCGTCTCCGCCCTCATCGACGCCCAAGGAAGAATTTTGCCCAGCGCCCGCTTGAAACTTGGCGAATCAGGAGTGATCGACGGTAAGGTTAGCGAAGTCGGCTCGCCGACCCTGTTCTCCAGGCTTGGGCACTGGCCGTTCGGACTGCTGCTTTTGGTTTCATTCCTCGCCGCGATTCGCGTTCCAGGAGGTCGAGGCTTGGAAAAAAGTTTAAACTGAAACAGACAAGCTTTCAGATACCCGTGGCTTCCTCCGAGTGATTGACAACGGCATGAACACGACTCCTGAAGAACGCTCCCCCAATCCGGTCGACCTGCACGTCGGGGCCCGGATTCGCATGCGCCGCAAGATCCTCGGCGTCAGCCAGGAGCGTCTGGCGGACGATCTGGGCCTGACCTTCCAACAGGTGCAGAAGTACGAGCGCGGCGCCAACCGCGTCAGCGCTTCGAAGCTGTACGAGATCGCCAAGAGCCTGCAGTCGTCGGTGTCCTACTTCTTCGAGGGCCTGGCCGATCCCACCGACATGGACGGCTTCGAGGAAAACGGCTCCGAGCAGTTCGTGCACGACTTCCTGATGACGCCGGAGGGCTTGGAGTTGGCCGCCCTGTTCCCGCGCATCGGCAAGTCCCGCGTGCGCCGCCGCATCCTCGACCTCGTCCGCTCGATGGCCGAGGACATGATCGACGAAGACTCCGAAGGCTGACTTCAGATCGGGTCGCCCGGATTCCGAGCCGGCGAAAGCCGGCCGGGGCGTCTTGCGGACATAAACCTATCTTTATATGTTTCGCCTAGTCCCTCGGGCAGACCGTCCGCGTGGGCGACGTCATGTCCGGAGCTGACCCCTTGAGCCGTTCTTCCTACATCTTCACCAGTGAAAGCGTTTCCGAAGGCCATCCGGACAAGGTCGCCGACCGGATCAGCGACACTGTCGTCGATGCGTTTCTGAGCGCCGACCCGGAAGCCCGCGTCGCCTGCGAGACCCTAGTCACCACCAACCGCATCGTCCTGGCGGGGGAAGTGCGCGCCGGCAAGCCGGGTGGCGACAAGGCCGCCAACAAGCAGCTGACCAAGGACATCATCAAGTCGCTGGAGCCCAAGGTCCGCGCCGCGATCAAGGACATCGGCTACGAGCAGAAGGGTTTCCACTGGGAGAAGGCCAAGTACGCCTGTTACCTGCACGGCCAGTCGGCCCACATCGCCCAGGGCGTGGACGCCACTGACAAGAAGGACGAAGGCGCAGGCGACCAGGGCATCATGTTCGGCTACGCCAGCACCGAGACTCCTGAGCTGATGCCGGCCACCCTGCAGTACAGCCACAACATCCTCAGCCGTCTGGCCCAGCTGCGTCACAGTGGCGAGCTCTCCGAGCTGGAGCCCGACGCCAAAAGCCAGGTGACCCTGGAATACGACGGTAACGGCAAGCCGATCCGTGTCGTCTCGATCGTCGTATCGCACCAGCACAAGAAGAAGATCGACGGCAAGCCCGCGACCTCCAAGCGCATGTTGCAGCTGATCAAGCCGCACATCCTGCCGATCTTCCCGGAAGGCCTGATCACCAAGAAGACCCAGTGGTTGGTCAACCCGACCGGCCGCTTCGAGATCGGCGGCCCGGACGGCGACGCCGGCGTCACCGGCCGCAAGATCATCGTCGACACCTACGGCGGCGCGGCCCCGCACGGCGGCGGCGCCTTCTCGGGCAAGGACCCGACCAAGGTCGATCGCTCGGCCGCCTACGCCTGCCGCTACCTGGCCAAGAACGTCGTGGCCGCCGGCCTCGCCGACCGCTGCACCATCCAGATCGCTTATGCGATCGGCGTCGCCCAGCCGGTCTCGTTCCACGTCGATCTGCACGGCACGGGCAAGGTCGATCCGGCCCAGCTGGAAAAGCTGCTGCCGCAGCTGATCGGCGGCGCCACGCCGCGCGCCATCCGCGAGCACCTGCAGCTGAACCGCCCGATCTACGCTCGCACCGCCGCCTACGGCCACTTCGGCCGGACGCCGGACAACCAAGGCGGCTTCTCGTGGGAGAAGACCGACCTCGTGTCGGAGCTGAAGGGCCTAGCCTAAGCCCTATCCCTTCCGGATCTATCGGAGCGGGCCTCGATCAGCCGATCGGGGCCCGTTTCATTTGAACCCCCACTTCGGGTAAAGACCTCGCCCATGACCCATCCCCAGCAACCCCACGGGCCGCTGCGCTCGTTCGGCCGCCTGAAGTCGCGCCCCGTCAAGCCGCGCCAACAGGCCCTGCTTGACACCCTGCTTCCCACGATCGCCGTGCCTCAGGCTCCGTTTCGGCCGCGCGACCTGATGCCAGAGGCCAAGGAAGTCTGGCTGGAGATCGGCTTCGGCGGCGGCGAGCACATGGCCGCCCAGGCCGCGCGCCGTCCGGACGTGCTGGTGATCGGCGCCGAGCCCTTCGTCAACGGCGTGGCCAGCGCCGTGCGCCATGTCGAGGAGCAGGCGCTTTCGAACGTCCGCATCCACGAGGGCGACGCTCGCGACGTGGTGGGTTGGCTGCCCGACGCCTCGATCGACCGGCTGTTCATCATGTTCCCCGACCCGTGGCACAAGGCGCGCCACAACAAGCGCCGCCTGATCCAGCCCGCCTTCGTGGCCGAGCTGGCGCGGGCGTTGAAGCCCGGCGCGGCCTTCCGCTTCGCCACCGACTGGGCCGACTACGCCGAATGGACGGTCGAGCGGGTGCTGGCCGATCCGGCCTTCCGCTTCGCCGACGAGGCCGTCGACCGCAACGCCGCGCCGGCCGACCACGTCACCACGCGCTACGAAGAGAAAAAGCTGGGCGACTGCGCGCCGGTGTTCCTGGACTTCGTCCGGGCCTAGAGCGGGCGCCAACTGGACAGCAGCGGCACGGTCGCGCAGGCCGGGCCGCCGTCCTTGTCGCGGCCCGCGATGGTCGCGGTCAGCACCGATCCCGCCTCGGCGGCCGGCAGGTCGTGCAGATAGACCTTGATCCGCCGTGACCAGTCGGAGTGCTGACCTGCCTGTCGGCCTGAGGCGACATAGACGAAGCGGCCGCGGCCGTCGGTCCGCACGAAGCCGCCGCCGGGACGAGGGCCGTCCGACGTGTCGGTCAAGGTGATCGGAATGTCGAAGGAAAGGTCGCCGCCGTCGGCCATGACCGGATCGACCGGCCGGCTCTTGGCGTCCTGCTTGGAAAAGACCACGCCGACGGGCGGGGCGGCCAGGATGATCCGAAGGGTCAGATCGATCCTGGCCATCTTCAAGCTCAGTAGTTCTCGTCGTGGCGCTTGATCGCGGCGCGGATGATCTCGGCGGTTTCCTCCGGATCGGCCCAGCCTGTGATCTTGGTCGACTTGCCCTTTTCCAGATCCTTGTAGTGCTGGAAGAAGTGGGCGATCTGCTCGGTCAGGATCACCGGCAGGTCGCGCCAGCTGCTCACGCCCGTATAGAACGGGTGCAGCTTGTCGACCGGCACGGCCAGGATCTTCTCGTCCGACCCGGCCTCGTCGACCATCATCAGGGCGCCGATCGGGCGGCAGCGGATGATCGCGCCGGGCACCACCGGGGTCGGGCCCACGACCATGATGTCGGCCGGGTCGCCGTCGTCGGCCAGGGTGTGCGGGATGAAGCCGTAATTGGCCGGATAGAACATCGCCGTGTGCAGGAAGCGGTCGACCATCAGCGCGCCGCTGGCCTTGTCGATCTCATACTTCACCGGCTCGCCGCCTTGCGGGATCTCGATGACGGCGTTCAGGTCGTACGGCGGGTTCACGCCGACGGCGATCTTGGAGAGGTCCATTGTGACTCTATCGTTTTGGGAGAGGTCCCACGGGGAGGCGGGCCTGCGCGGGGCGCTTGTAGCCTACAAGTGCTGCGCTGCGAAAGAGGGGCGGCGATCTGTCGGGCGCAGGGGGCTTCCAACCGTCCGAACATCGCGCTATATAAACCCTACATCGTCCGTTAGCGCTGATTGGCGCTTTCGAGCGGCGGCCCGAAAGGCTGCCGCTTTTTCTTTGGCCGTTCGCCAGCTTGACTGGATGGCCCTAGCGAGTTGAGTGGAACGTGCGCGGCAAGACGCGGGAAGACCTGGACCTGATCGAGCTCCTCGATCCCGTCGCCGACAGCGTCGGCTACGAGATCGTGCGCCTGCGCCTGATGGGCGGCAACGAGCAGCGCCGGCTGCAGATCATGGCCGAGCGACCCCTCCTTGAAGATGGGACGGGCGGCGACATGAACGTCGAGGACTGCGCCCGCCTGTCGCGCGCGATCTCCGAAGTTATGGACGCGGCCGATCCGATCGCCGGCGAATACACCCTGGAAGTCTCCAGCCCGGGCGTCGATCGCCCCCTGACCCGGCTGAAGGACTTCGACACCTATGCCGGCCTCGAGATCCGCATCGAGCTGGACCGCGTCGCCGAAGGCCGCAAGCGCTTCAAGGGCGAGCTGGCCGGCGTCGAGGACGGCCAGGTGGGCCTGAACATCGAGGGCGAGGACGACACAACCGTCTATTTCCCGTTCGAATGGATCGTCGACGCCAAGCTGGTGTTGAACGACGAACTGATGAAGCGGGGCGCCGACCAGCGCGCCGCCCGCGTCAGCGCCGAAGGCGACGACGCCGACTCTCAAGACATCGGCGGCGACGCCGACAGCGATATTGACCTGTCCGAAAGTGAAGAGGACTGACCATGGCCATCGGCATTTCCGCCAACCGCCTCGAGCTGCTGCAGATCGCCGACGCGGTCGCGCGTGAAAAGGGCATCGAGAAGGAAGTCGTCATCGAGGCGATCGAGGACGCCCTGCAGAAGGCCGCCCGCGCCCGCTACGGCGCCGAGCACGACATCCGTGTGAAGATCGACCCGCGCACCGGCGAGACCACCCAGAAGCGGGTGATCGAGGTCGTGCCGGACGACTACGAGATGGAAGGCGAGATCGGCAAGGTCCAGCTGTCGTCGGCCAAGCGCACCTGGCGCGACGCCGAGGTGGGCAAGATCTACGAAGAGGCCCTGCCGCCGTTCGAGATCGGCCGCGTCCAGACCCAGATGGCCCGCCAGGTCGTCATGCATAAGGTCCGCGAAGCCGAGCGCGAGCGTCAGTACGACGAGTACAAGGATCGCGCCGGCGAGATCGTCAACGGCAGCGTCAAGCGCGTCGAATACGGCAACGTCATCGTCGACCTGGGCCGCGGCGAAGGCATCATGCGCCGCGACCAGTCGATCCCCCGCGAGAACTTCAACGTCGGCGACCGCATCCGGGCCTACATCTACGACGTCCGTCGCGAGACCAAGGGCCCGCAGATCATGCTGAGCCGCGCCCACGGCGGCTTCATGGCCAAGCTGTTCGCGCAGGAAGTGCCGGAAGTCTATGACGGCGTCATCGAAATCCGCGCCGTGGCCCGCGACCCGGGCTCGCGCGCCAAGATGGCCGTGATCTCGAACGACAGCTCGATCGATCCCGTCGGCGCCTGCGTCGGTATGCGCGGTTCGCGCGTCCAGGCCGTGGTGGCCGAGCTGCAGGGCGAGAAGATCGACATCATCCAGTGGTCCGAGGACGAGGCGACCTTCATCGTCAACGGCCTGGCCCCCGCGGAAGTCTCCAAGGTCGTCATGGACGAGGAAGACGAGCGCGTCGAAGTGGTGGTGCCCGACGAGCAGCTGTCGCTGGCCATCGGCCGTCGCGGTCAGAACGTCCGCCTGGCCTCGCAGCTGACCGGCTGGCAGATCGACATCATGACCGAGAGCCAGGAAAGCGAGCGCCGCCAGCGCGAGTTCTCCGAGCGCACCGTCCTGTTCCAGGAGGCCCTCGACGTCGACGAGGTCATTGCCCAGCTGCTGGTCACCGAAGGCTTCGCGGCCGTGGAAGACGTCGCCTATGTCGAGCCGCACGAGATCGCGGCCATCGAGGGCTTCGACGACGAAACCGCCGAGGAACTGCAGACCCGCGCTCGCGAATTCCTGGAAAAGGAAGCCGCCGCCCTGGACGCCAAGCGTCTGGAGTTGGGCGTGCAGGACGAGCTGCTCGGCATCGAGGGCGTGACCCTGCCGGTGGCCGTGGCCCTGGGCGAAGGCGACGTGAAGACGATCGAGGATCTGGCCGGCCTGATTCCGGACGACCTGCGCGGCTGGTTCGAGACCAAGGACGGCGAGCGCGTGCGCGAAGCCGGCATCCTGGACAGCTTCAACCTGTCGCCGGAAGACGCCGAGGCGCTGATCATGCGCGCCCGCATCGTCATGGGCTGGGTCGAGGCCCCGCCCGAGCCGGAATACGTCGAGGAAGAAGGCGAGTTCGAGGACGAGGTGGGCGACGAGCTGGCCGAGGCCTCGGAGGAAGCTTCCGAGGACGAAGCCCCCCAAGGCGAAAACACCGAAGACTGAGCCTGACCCGGGCCTCCCACGAAAGTCGGAGGCCCGGTGCTTTACGAGCCCTAGCCAGCCCTGAATGACCGACACCAGCGCATCTCAACCTCGAACGGCAAAGACCCACGCCGAAGCCAGCCGCCAGCGCAAGGACATCGTCCTGGGCGAGGCGACCGACGAAGCGCGTCTGGTGCGGTTCGTGGCGGGCCCCGACGGGACGGTGGTCCCGGACGTGGCGCGCAAGCTGCCCGGCCGCGGCATGTGGGTGGACGCCACCCGCGAGGCGGTGACGACCGCCGCCAAGAAGGGCCTGTTCTCGCGCTCGGCCAAGACCAAGCTGACGGCCCCGGCCGACCTGGCCGACCAGGTGGAACGACTGCTGGCCCGGCGGGTTCTGGACAGTCTGGGGCTTGCGCGACGCGGCGGAACCATTATCTCAGGCTTCGAAAAGGTCTCCTCGGCCCTGGCCTCGGGACAGACCGCTTGGTTGATCGAGGCGTCCGACGGCGCCGCTGACGGTCGCCGCAAGATCCTCGCCGCGGTCCACAAGGCCCCGAACAGCCCGAAAATCTGCGGGATGTTCACGTCCGACGAATTGGGTTTGGCCTTGGGTGGGGAGAATGTGATACACACGGCGCTCCTTGCCGGGCGCGGCACTGATCGCTGGACTTTGGACGTCGAGCGGTTATCAGGCTTCCGCCCACTCCTTCCCTCGAGTTGGTCGGCGAGTTGGCGCGAGGAGGCCTAGGCCCCTGGCCTCGACGAATGGCTTGCATTCGTCGGCGACAGAGGTCTGGAACTTGAAATGAGGAGCAGATCCGCTCCTTGAGTGAAGGGTCGGGAAACGCGCTTTCTTCGGAAAGTACGTCCAGGCCCCTTTCTCGTATGGATCGAACGTTTTTTGGCCGGTCCTCCCGGCGGAAGTACAAGCGAGCGCATGAGCGACGAGAACGATAACGGTCGGCCTGGTTCCAACCCCGGCGGGCGAGCGCCCATCACGCTGAAGCCCCGTCAGGGGTCGGTCAGCGCCGGCGTCGTGAAGCAGAGCTTCAGCCACGGCCGCACCAAGACGGTGGTGGTTGAAACCAAGCGTGTGCGTCCGCACGCGCCGCCGACCGGCAACCTGGCCGCGCCGTCCTCGGCCGAGCGCCGCCAAGGCGAAGCCCCCCGCGCCCCGCAGCCCCAGGGCGGCGGTTCGGCCGGAGGCTTGTCGCAAGACGAGATGCGCGCCCGCCAGCGCGCCATCGAGGCCGCTCGCGAGCAGCAGGAACGCCAAGCCGCCGACCGTCGCGCCGCCGAGGCCCGCGCCCAGGCAGAGGCCGCCGCCCGCGAGGCGCAGGCCAAGGCCGCCGCCGCCAAGGCCGCGGAACAGGCGCCGCCTCCGGCCGCGCCGGCCGCCCCCGTGGCCCAGGCTCCTGTCCAGGCTCCGACGCCCGCTCCGGCCGCCCCTGCGGCGCCGCCGGTTCGCGCCGAGAC
>JAGIBE010000261.1 GCA_017744495.1 Caulobacter sp.
GCGGCCTCAAGTCTAGGGGAGAGGGTTAGAACTCGTAGGTGGCGCCGCTGATGGCCCCGATCGGGTTCAACTGGCAGATGACCATCGCCCTGATCCCGGGCTTCGCGGCTCGTGAAGTGGCCGTGGCCGCGCTAGGCACGGTCTATGCGGTGGGCGGCGACGATGACGCCGGCACCAAGCTAGGCGTCCTGCTGGCCGGCAAGTGGTCGCTGGCCACGGCCCTGTCGTTCCTGTCCTGGTACATCTTCGCGCCCCAGTGCGCGGCGAACCTGGGCGTGGTCAAGCGCGAGACCAACGGCTGGACCTGGCCGACCGTGATGTTCCTGTACATGACGGGTCTGGCGTACCTGGCCTCGTTCGCGACCTACCACATCGCTGTAGCGATGGGGGCCGGCTGAGGCGCTAACGTTCCAATTGTTCTTGTTGTGTTCCGTGCTATAGTGCGGCCATGACGATCCGGTTCGACATCAAGGATCAGGCCGAGCTGGCCGAACTTGTCGCCCGCATGGAAGCGGGCGAAGAGGTCTTGCTGACGCGCGATGGCAAAGCCGTCGCGGCCATCAGCCCCGCCAAGTCGGATGAACCGCCACAGGGGCGGCGCATACCCGGCCGGTGGGCCCATCTGGGCAAGCTTCAGGACCCTGATCTTTTCTTGCGGCCTGACCCTGAATTGGAAGAGGCGGCCGACGGGCCGATCTTTCCCCCGCTTAAATGAAGCTGTTGATCGACACGCATGTGCTGATCTGGTGGTGGACGGATGTCGATCGTCTTTCAGCGACCGCGGTCGATCTTCTCAGCGACCCAGGCGTCGAGGTTCAGGTCAGCACCGTCAGCGCCTACGAGATCGAACTCAAGCGACCGCGCGATCCGCTGCTGCAACGTCTGCCTGCTGATCTGCTGGCGGCGGTGAGCGAGGAAGGCTTCGCATGGCGCGACGTCGCGCCGGCGGACGCGATCGTCGCCGGACGGCTGCCCCTGCATCATCGAGACCCATGGGACAGGTTACTGGTCGCCCAGGCGATCAATGATGACGTCGCGGTGCTTAGCCGCGACGCCACCTTGGGGGCCTATGGCGCGACCTTGCGCTGGTAAGCCCTTACCGCGTCGGAACCGGCACTTCACCCCGGTAGTCATAGAAGCCGCGGCCGGTCTTCTTACCCAGCCAGCCGGCCTCGACATATTTCACCAGCAGCGGGCAGGGGCGGTACTTGCTGTCGGCCAGGCCTTCGTAGAGCACGTTCATGATGCTCAGCACGGTGTCCAGGCCGATGAAGTCGCCCAGCTCCAGCGGGCCCATCGGATGGTTGGCGCCCAGCTTCATGGCGGTGTCGATGGCGTCGACGGTGCCGACCCCTTCGTACAGCGTGTAGATCGCCTCGTTGATCATCGGCACCAGCACGCGGTTGACGATGAAGGCGGGGAAGTCCTCGGCGTTGCTGGTGATCTTGCCCAGCGACTTGGCGAAGGCCACGGCGCGCTCGTAGGTCGGCACGTCGGTGGCGATGCCGCGAATGATCTCGACCAGCTTCATCAGCGGGACGGGGTTCATGAAGTGCAGGCCGATGAACCGCTCGGGGCGGTCGGTGGCGCTGGCCAGCCGCGTGATCGAGATCGACGAGGTGTTCGAGGCCAGCAGCGTGCCTTCCTTCAGGTGCGGCTGCAGGCTGCGGAAGATCGACTTCTTGAGCTCTTCGTTCTCGGTGGCCGCCTCGATGGCCAGGTCCGTGGCGCCGACCAGGGCCAGGTCCTCGGCGGGCGAAATCCGCTTCAGGGCGGCGGCCATGGCCGCTTCATCGATGATGCCGCGACCCACCTGGCGGGCCATGTTCTTCTCGATCAGGGCCAGGCCCGCGTCGATGCGCTCGCGCGAGACGTCGTGCAGGCGCACGTCGTAGCCGCCCAGGGCGACGACATGAGCGATCCCCGACCCCATCTGGCCCGCGCCGATCACGCCGACCGTCTTGATATCCGTCATTCAGACTAGCCTTTTCGAGGCGAGGCGGGGCGTTGCCCGCCCGGCCCGAGTTCCATGCCCGCTTTTCTAGCACGAGGCACCCTATAGTCGCCAAGGCTTTGCTGCAACGCAGCGGAAACGGGGTTTGGGAAGATCTTACTCTCCTAAAGGTTGTCATTCCGCAGCCTTGGAAGGCTTCCGGGATCACGACAATGGGGTAGGCTCCCCGCCATGCAGAGCTTCCGCCCCTCCCGCCGCCACGCCCTGGCCCTGGTCGCCTCGGCCGCCACCCCCGCCTTCGCCACTTCGCCGATGATCGAAGACTGGAAGGCCCTAGCCGCCGACGTGCGGTCCGAGTTCCAGTGGGCCTGGCGGGGCTATGTCGCCAAGGCCTGGGGCAAGGACGAGATCAATCCGGTCAGCGGGACGTCGTCCTCGTTCTTCGTCGAAGGCCACGACCTGGGTCTGTCGCTGGTGGAGGCGCTGGACACCCTGTGGATCATGGGGCTGGACGCCGAGTTCCAGGCCGGCGTCGACTGGGTGAAGTCCAGCCTCGACTTCGACGTCGACGGGAACGCCCAGGTCTTCGAGACCAATATCCGCCTGGTCGGCGGCCTGCTGTCGGCCCACCTGGCCTGCGGCGACCCGGTGCTGCTGGCCAAGGCCCGCGACCTGGCCGACCGCCTGGCCAAGGCCTTCGAGGCGTCGCCCCACGGCCTGCCCTGGCGCTATGTGAACCTGCGCACCGGGGCGGTCAGCGATCCGGAGACCAACCTGGCGGAGATCGGCACCTACCTGTCGGAATTCGGCGTGCTCAGCCAGCTGACGGGCGACCGCAAGTATTTCGACATGGCCAAGCGGGCCATGCGCCACGCCCTGGACCGTCGCTCGAAGATCGGCCTGATGGCCGCCAATATCCACGCCACGACCGGCGAATTCACCAGCCGCAACGCCAGCATCGACGTCTATGCCGACAGTTTCTACGAGTACCTGTGGGATGCCTGGGAACTGTTCGGCGACGAAGACTGCAAGCGCTGGGCGGTCGAGTGCGTCGACGCCCAGCTGGCCCACCAGGCCAAGCGCTATGGCGGCCGCCTGTGGTTCCCGATGGTCGACTTCGAGACCGGCGTCGTGACCGCCACGGCCCAGAGCGAGCTGGCCTGCTACTACGCTGGCCTGCTGGGCCAGGTCGGGCGCAAGGCCCAGGGCGACGACTACCTGGCCTCGTTCACCTCTCTGCAGCAGACCTTCGGGGTGATCCCCGAGTCCATCGACGTCACCACGGCCCAGCCGCGCCGCAAGCACACCGGCCTGCGCCCCGAATATCCCGACGCTTGCCTGAACCTGTGGCTGCTGGATCGCGATGAGCGCTATCGGAAACTGGCCGCGATCCACTATCGCGAGATGAAGGCCACCAGCCGCGCGACCTTCGGCTACACCGCGCTGAAGGACATCACCACCCGGCCCATGACCCAGGGCGACAACTGTCCCGGCTACTGGTGGTCCGAGCAGATGAAGTACTACTATCTGCTGTTCTCCGACACGCCGCGCATCGACTACGGAAAGCTGCAGCTGAGCACCGAGGCCAACGTGCTGCGCGGGTTTAGGCGGGGCTAAGGCTTGATTACGGCCTGGGTTGATGCAACTCTTGATTTAGTTGGGGTTCGGAGGGCGTCGAGATGAGCCTGGGATCGGTGCTGGATTTCATCCCGGCGGGCCTGCACGCAGCCATTCGAGCCTATACGTCGACGACTGACGTGGCGACCTATGTTCAGAGTGCTCTGAACGCCGGGGTCGGCTACTTCCCCGCAGGGCGCTACGTGCTTGGCGCGACACTGACGGTCGCGGCCGCCGAGCGTCTAATGATCGTCGGTGATGGATCGTCGGCCACAGACCTCGTCTGGACGAGCACCGTCGATGGTCTGTCGCTGACCTACAGCGATCCCAGATATCCGCCGTCCGTTATGAATCTGGCGTTGCGCACGAGCTCGGTGAACGTCGGGGTCGCCCTGACGATCGCCGGCGGCTACCTGTCATCCTTCACGCAACTTGGTCCGGTAGTCGATGGCGTCAAGTTCGTCTCGAGTTTGGAGAACGAGAATTCCGGCGGATGGCTGAAAGGTCTCAGCCTGTCGCGCGTCTGGTATCCGCGAGTTTCGAACTGTGCGTTCAAGGGATGGTACGACGGCTCGTACATCTATGGCATGGCCAGGGCCATTGAGCTTGATCGCGTCCAGGCGCCCAACCTGCTCAACAACACCATTTTCCACGCCATTACGGCCATCGAGCAGATCGGCAACGAGACGCCGAACCCCTATGGCGAAGGTGTCAGTATCGCGGGTGGCGAAATCGTCGGCGTGCGCAACGGCATCATCCTGAATCACAGTTCCATCACCGCCGGAACCTCGATCCGCGATCTGCACATCAATGCGTCGTATCGCGCTATTGTCAGCACCAATCACGTCCAGATCCACATGCATGATCTGCTGATTTATAAGACTGCTCCGTCGTCGGAAAACTTCATCGGCATATCACTGGACTTCGCGGACGACGCCAATGTCCATGACATCATCTTCGGCGGCGATCCGTCCCCCTCGACCTATGTCGACTACGGCGTGCTGATCGCTAATTCAAAGAACGCCAGCATCGCGAATATCAAGAGCAACTATTTTGGCAATGTGAACCATGGGGTTCTGGTCGGCGGCGGAAACACGGGCGTGTATATCGAGCGGGTTCGGGCCGGCTCGTATCCCGGCGTTCCCTATACGCCCGTGGTGGTCAACGCAGGCACGACCGGAACGCAAATCCGCGAATCCTGGCCGCTCGCGGCCCAGAATCTGCCGACGAACGTCGCTGTTCCGAACGTCGACAACGCCCTGCGCGAGGAATGGACAACCACCAATTCGGCCACGACCGTCTATACGAACTTCGTCGGCGGCATCGAGGACCAGGTCCTTGAAATCCTGAGCACCGACAACTTCACCAGCGTGCAGCACAATGTGGACGTCAATCTGAAAGGCGGGTTGAGTTGGTCAATGGCGGCCGGCGCGATCCTGACGCTCAAGAAACGCGATGGCGTCTGGCGGGAAACGTCTCGTCGGCCCGCCTAGATGGACGGACATCGGGCATGAGTTTGGCGCGTCTCTGAAGAGGGTCTCGATTGTTTGCCCTCATAGATTGAAAACCTTGGGGGCTCGACTAGGCTGACCGGCGACGGCGCCGTGGAGCGCCGCACCTAGGGGGGGCTAGGGCGCGATGGACGATCAACCGGAAAAGCCGTCGGTCTTGAAGGAGGCCCGGGGCCGCCTCGCGCGCTTCCTGGCGCCGATCCAGGCCTTCTGGGCCGCGTTGCTGGCCGACCTGGAGGCCATCCGCGGCGCGCCGGCCGTCGCCGCCCTGCTGGTCGTCTGCGCGGCGCTGATGTTCATGGAGCAGGGCGCGGACCTGGCGGTGACCGCCGGGTCGGACACCTGCAAGGCCGCCTGGATGGTGCTGGCCACCGCTTTCTACGGTTTCCAGTGCTGGTTCTGGACCCGCTACATCATCGAGCAGCACCGGCGATGCGAGCCCCAAGCCTACGCCGCGCGTCGTCGGCAGTCCAAACTCATCGAATGGCTGCGCGAATGGACGCCGCGCATCCTGGGCGGCGGGCCGTTCTTCATCGCCGGGGTGGCGACCTGGCGGGCGCATGTCGATCTCTGGGCCTTGCCTTACATCTTCTTCGCCCTGGGCTTGGTGGCGGTGTTCGTGCTCTGGGCCCGGCGCCGGGTCACGGCCGGTTTCCAGCTGAACAATCGCAGGCTCAGCCGGTTGACCCGCTGGAGCACCTTCGTCCTCGGCCTGGCGTCGATGGCGGTGCTGTGCGTCTGGCCGGTGGGACCGTCGCAGTTCCTGGGCGCGATCAGCGTCGTCTTCCTGGGCCTGGCCTTCATCACCGCCGCCCTGGCTTTCATGCTGCACGCCAACCGCACCACCCGCCTGCCGGTGCTGACCGGCCTGGTGCTGCTGGCCGTGGCGTTCAGCTTCGTCAACGACAATCACGCGATCGGCCGGCGCACCTTGCACCGCCTGACCGACGCCGACCGGGCCATGCCGCTGCCGCCCGACCGTCCGGTCTCCGTCGGGACCACCGACCTTCCCGACCCACGGACCGGCAAGGACACCATCGCCATCCGCCTGAAGGCCTGGTGTCGGGCCCAGGGGCCCCAGGCCTGCCAGCCGGGCGGGCCCGAGACGCCGATCGTCTTCGTGGCCGCTCAAGGCGGGGCCTCGCGCGCCGGCTACTGGGCCGCCGACGTGCTGGGCAAGCTGCAGTACGAGACCCAGGACCAGGCGCGGCCCTTCAGCGACCGGGTGTTCGCCATCAGCAGCGTCTCGGGCGGTTCGGTGGGCGTGATGGCCTATGTCTCGACCCTGGCCGACCGGCCCGACCTCAACGGCGCGCCGTTCGCCGACAGCGTCGCCGAGGTGGCCGGGATCGACTATCTGAGCCCCGCGATCTCGGGCCTGCTGTTCCCGGACCTGGCGCAACGCTTCCTGCCCGTGGCCCTGCCGGTCCTGCCCGACCGCGCCGAGACCCTGGAGACGGGCTTCGAGTCCGGATGGCGCCAGCACTGCCTGCATCCCGGCGACACCGACGCCGACCCGGCGCGGTGCCGCGACGCCGACCTCTGGAGCAAGCCGTTCCTGTCGCTGTGGCGTCCGGCGCCCGGCGCGCGCCTCCCGACATGGCTGCCCACCGTAATCATCAACGGCGCGCGGCAGGAGGACGGCCGGCGGATCATCACGTCCGACATCGCCATCACGCCCGAGGATTTCCCCAACGCGGTCGACTTCCACGCCCTGACCCGGCGCGACGTGCGGATCTCCACGGCCATCCACAACGGCGCGCGGTTCCCGCTGGTCAGCCCGGGCGGCACCCTGATCGACGCCAAGCGCGACCGCCAGGGCCACCTGCTGGACGGCGGCTATTTCGACGGCGGCGGGGTGACCTCGATGGCCGACGTCGCCGCCGCCGCCCTGCGCCTGGCCAACGCCGACGGCTACAAGCTCAAGCCGATCTTCATCGAGCTGAACAACGCCACCAACAGCGACGACACCGCCGCCGACCTGATCCGGGCGGGCGCCGAGGTCTGCGAGACGCCGCCCGGGGGCAAGCCGCCCGAGGGCTGCGAGCCCAACCCGCTGTTCAAGGCCAAGCCGCAGAACCTGGCGCCCGACGTGCTGGGCCCGCTGTTCGGCCTGGCCGCCTCGCGCGGCTCGCACGACACGGCCGCCGCCATGTCCCTGGCCCAGACCGTGCGCAACCACGACGGCGAGATCGCGCCCGACGCCCGCGCCGCGCCTGGGGCGGCCGCGCCGACGGCGGGCGTCGGGGAGTGGGGCGTCGCCCCAACCTATCGCCTGGTGCACCTGTGCCGGCCCAGCAGCGGCCAGGTGCCGATGGACTGGGCGCTGTCCAAGAGCGCCATGCAGCACGCCGACGAAGCCCTGGGCATCCGGCCGACGCCGAAGGCCGGCGAACTGCTGATCGCCCAGGACGAGGCGATGAAGAGCGCCTGCCTGGCCCAGGGTCGGGTGACGGCCATCCTCAGGGACGTCGACCCGCACGCCGTCGTGACGGGCGGCCAGACTCGCGCCGCGCCCAGCCGGCTGAAGAGCGTGGACCTGTGGCCGTGGTTGGCGGCGGCGGGCCTGACGGCGGGCGTCGCCGCGGCCGTGATCGTCTGGGCCGACAGCAGGCTACGCAAGATGAAGCTGCCGACCACGCTCAGCCTGCAGCGCCGCGCCACGGCCCAGACCTTCAACCGGTCGGTGGCGCGGTGGAAGGCGGCGGCGGACCGCGCCAAGGTCTTCGCCTATGTCCGGACCGCGTTCGGCTTCGACCTGCTGTTCATCTCCGGCTATGCGGGCTTCGCCATCGTCGCGGCCCTGCTGCTGATCGCCAATCAACCGGTCCACGGACAAGAGACCCCGGTCCACGCCTATCTGACGCCGGTCTTCCGTATCGGGGTCGGTCTGGTGCTGCTGGGAGCGGCGGCCGACCTGGTCGAGGACGGGCTGGAGGCCTGGATGATCGTCAAGGGCGCCCGGGACGGTACGGCGCGGGCGGCCCAGGTCGCGACCTGGGCCAAGTGGGTGCTGCTGCTGGTGGGCGCCCTTATCCTGGTGGTCGGGGCGGTGCTGGGCTGCGAACGCGGCGGCTAGCGGTCAAGCGGCGCGTGTTTGCGAGCGGGCCGGGATTAGGCCGACATCGGCGAGGTAGCGCTCCAGCCGCGCCCCGTCTGCGCCGCCCACGAAGGTCGCCACATAGCCGTCCGGCCGGATCAGCACGGTCTCGCCGTCGCCCAAGCCGTAGGTCTGGCCCAGCACGTCGTCCGGATCGCGCAGCGCGCCGCCCGCGCCGACCCTGTACGCTCGCAGGCCCGGACGAGCCGCCGGCAGGACCGCCGCCCCACGCGCCAGCAGCGTCCAGTGCGGACCGGCCAGCAGGTCGAACACCCGCTTGCTTCCGCCCGCTGCCCCGGCCAGGCGGCCGTCGGGCGCGCGGTCGCCGGGCTGCAGGGCGTCCTCGGGCCGGACCACATCCGGCGACAGAGACGAGAAGCGGTAGCCCAGGTCCATCTGGTGGACCTCGCGGCCGCGCTTCATCTCGCCCTGCTTGGCCTTGTCCAGCAGGCCCGTGGCCAGGCCCAGCATGCCGGCGGCGATAGGGCGGCGCTCCTCCTCGTAGGTGTCGAGCAGGGCGTCGGGCGCGCCTTGCAGGACGGCGGCCAGCTTCCAGCCTAGATTGTAGGCGTCCTGCAGGCTGGTGTTCAGGCCTTGCCCGCCGGTCGGTGGATGGATGTGGGCGGCGTCGCCCATCAGCAGCACCCGGCCTACGCGGTAACGGTCGGCCAGGCGGGCGTTCATGCTGTAGGCCGAGGCCCAGTCCACGCGCTTGATCGTCACCCGGCCTGCGGTCCAGCGGGCGTCGACGAAGGCCTGCAGGGCCGCGAGCGACAGGTCGAAATCCCCTTCCAGCGGGATGGGCGCCTGCAGCTGGAAGAGGTCGGTGTGGGGCAGGGGGCAGAAGCCGATCTGTCGGTCCATGTCGCCCTCGCCGCAGCGATGCCAGGCGTCGCGCGTCAGGCCGTCCAGCACCAGGTCGGCGACGACGGCCCGCACGCCCAGGGTCTTGTCGGGGAAGCCGATGTCCAGCGCGTGGCGCACGAACGACCGGCCGCCGTCGCCGCCGACCAGGTAGCGGCATCGGATCGTCTCGACCCCGTCCGGACCCTTGATCGTGGCGGTGACTCCCTCGGCATCCTGCGCGAAGCCGGTCAGCTCACGACCGTACTCCACCGCGCCGCCCAGCTCGGCCAGGCGCTCGCGCAGCACCGCCTCGGTGCGGAACTGCGGGACCATCAGCGGCGTGCGGAAGGGTTCGTCCGCCGTCGGCGGGGCGACCATGATTTCCTGGCTGTCGGCATGCGTCCCGTCCGCCTTGTGCAGGCGCTGGACCGGATACGGCGCGCCGACGGCGGCCAGGCGGTCAACGACGCCCAGGTCCTCCAGCACCTCCAGACTGCGGGGCTGGATCCCCTTGCCGCGCGAGCCGGCGAACGGGGCGGCCAGCTTGTCGATCAGCCGGATCGCCACGCCGCGCCGGGCCAGGTCGATCGCCAGGGTCAGGCCGGCCGCGCCGGCGCCGCAGATGAGAACCTCGATGGAAGCTTGCTTGGTCATGGCCGCCTCGATATGTGTGTATTGTGCACACATATCGAGGCGATCGGATCCGTGTCAACAAATAATGTGCAAAATACACATATCTTGCGGCTGCTGCCCGAGCTGCACCGGTCGCTGATTGACATCGCCAGCGTGCTGAACCGGCCCGAGAACGACGGCGTCATGCTGGAAAGAGCCGGGCTGGCGCTGGAGCGGGCCCTGTTCCCGCTGCTGATCCTCATCCAGCGCCTGGGACCGATCGGCGTGGTCGACCTGGCCGGCCGGGTGGGGCGCGACCACACCACGGTCAGCCGCCAGGTCGCGCGGCTGGAGGAGCTGGGCCTGGTCGAGCGCCGGGCCGGCCAGGTCGACCGCCGCGTGCGCGAGGCGGTGGTCACCCCCAAGGGCCAGGCGGCTGCCGACGCCGTGGACGCCGCGCGCGGCCGCATGGCGGTCCAACTGTTCGCCGACTGGAGCCAGGCCGACTTCGACGACCTGGTCCGCCTGATGCGCAAGTTCGCCGACGGCATGGAGGCGGCGGCGGAAGGCGAGGGATAGCTACCCCCGCAATCCCGCCGTCTCGGCCAGGAACCAGTCCCGCAGCTTCAGGATGCGCGCCAGCTTGGGGCTGTCGGCGCGCCAGACGAAGTGGTTGCCGGTCTCGACCGCCACCTCGCCCGTGAAGGGACGGACCAAGCGGCCTTCGCGCAGGTCGCGGTCGGCCAGGCCGCTGCGAGCCAGGGCCACGCCCACGCCGTGGGCGGCGGTGTCCAGCATCAGGGCGGTGTCCTCGAAGCCCAGGCCCTGTTGGCGCGGTTCCTCATTCACGCCCATCGCCCCCAGCCACATGGCCCAGGGCAGGCCGACGTGGCGCAGCAGCGGCGCGTCCAGCAGGTCGCGCGGCTCCTTGATGGGGTGGCGCACCAGGAAGTCGGGGCTGCAGACGGGGAAGATCCGCTCGATCATCAGGGTGGCCGACTCCACGCCCGGCCAGGCGCCCATGCCGAAGCGCAGGGCGATATCGACGCCGTCGGTGGTCAGGTCGGCGACGCGGTCCTCGGCCCGAACGATCAGGTCGGGCTCGTCCACTTCCTGAGCCATCCGAGCCAGGCGGTGGACCAGCCAGCCGCGGGCGAAGGCGGCGCTGGAGCTGATCACCAGCGGGCCGCTCGCGGCCATCCGGGCCTCGTCGACGCCGGCGCGCAAGGTCGCCAGGGCGTCGGTCACGTGGTCGGCCAGCCGTTGGCCGGTGGCGGTGGGGACCATGGCGTTGCCCTGGCGGACGAACAGCTTGGTCCCGAGCTCTTCTTCCAGCTTGCGGATCTGCTGGCTGACCGCGCCGTGGGTGACGAACAGCTCGCGGGCCGCGCGGCTGTAGCTGCGATGCCTGGCGGCGGCCTCCAGGGCGGTCAAGGTCAGAAACGGCGGTAGGCGCATGGATGTTAGTATGGCTCACAGGTTAGGCCAGATACCATCGTTCGTAATTCAAGCTCTGTCGAGCCATTCTCTCTGTGACAGGCCGGTGAGGCCGAAACTCTTGCTCACAGGTGCTCCGATGAAACTCCTCCTGCTTTCCGGCTTCGCCGTGCTGACTTTTCTGTTCGCCACCGTCGACAAGCTGTCGGTCCCGGTCCCCCACTCCGAGGACCGCTGGGACGCCAGCTCGCCGATTCACAGCCCGCGGTGATTAGCTGTCCAGGAACGCGGCCAGCGCCGCCACCGTCTCCGCCCCCGGCGTGACGATGGCCGGCACGTGGCCGCCGTCGCTGGACAGGAACGGCAGACCTTCGGCGGCGGCGAAGGCCTGCATCGGGTTGTGGTAGGGGTCTTCCTTGCCGTCCCACAGCAGCACCGGGAAGCCGCCTTCCAGCACCGCCTCGGGCGCGCCGTCCAATTGGCCCAGCCCTTCGAAACAGGCGCGCATGGCCGGCTCGATCTCCGGCGTGACCCAGGCCACCAAGGCCGGGGCGGTGGCGCGGGCGAAGGCCATGAAAATGTCGAAGGTCAGCGGTCCCTGCGGTCCCTTGGGGACACCATTGACCAAGTCCCAGCCGCCGACGATCAGGCGCGAGACCTTCTCCGGATGATGCTTGGCCAGGCCCACGGCCATCCACGCGCCCATCGAATAGCCGAACACCGCCGCGCTCTTTTCACCCAGAGCGTCAATGACGGCGGCGAGGTCGCCCGCCCGCTGCTCTTGCGCATAGAAGGCGGGATCGGCCGGCTTTTCGCTGAGGCCGTGGCCCAGCGAGTCGACGCAGGCCACCCGGTGGCGACCTTTCAAGGCGTCCACGATCCCGTTCGCCCGCCAGCTCTCGCTGTCCATGAACAGCCCGTGCTGCAGCACCACCAAGGGCCCCTCGCCCTCGACGGTGTAGTGGATGCGCTGGCCGCGATGGGTGATGTAGGGCATTCGGGGTCCTTATAGCGCCGTACTCATCTCGGCGGGGCCTCATCAGTCGCTAGGCGTTTTCCTCGGGGACGTCGAGTTCAACGACGCCGCCACCAATGACGGTCGCGAGTTGTTGCAAGCGGGTTCGCACGGCGCTCTGTAGCGGCACGGAATCTATGAAGCCGGGACCGTCGGGTATTTCCAGCCGGATGACCTGAGCGTCTTCGTGCGTAAGAGGCGAGTAAATTAGTCCAAGTCCGGCCTGAGGCAGAGCTACGCCCAGAAGAGCAACACCTCTCAAGGGAGCGTTGACTATATTCCATTGCCAGGCTGTGGCGCCGGTCCGTTGAGATTGATGTTGAGCAGCGGTAATGCCGATGTCCCCGCGCACCGTGTCCCAAGCTGAAGAGAAAGCGCTACCTTGGTATGTGTGTCCGTAAGGAGAGCCCAAAAGGCTAATGGGAAAACCGCCAACGCTTTTATTGACCGTTGTTCCTGAGAAAAGAGCGGTGAACGCGCCTGAAAAACGGCTCTCCCCAGCCTGGATTCCCCATTCGGGATTTTCATGTCCTGGATATTTGGGTTCATTGGCCAGAACTTGGCGAACGATATCAGCGTCGCCAATGAAGCACTCGCTCAGGTCGCCAGTGATGCCTCGCGCAGTTATTTTATGCACGAATGACAGGCCGTCTTTATGAAGCGCTAGGATGAACTCGACGTCCGTATCTGGATCCGCACTTGCCTCGACTAGAATCTCGGTGGTCGAAGAGGCTTCGCCAGTTGCAACGAGCGCTTCACGAGCGCGGCGGATTGCGCGTAACGCCGGCTCGGCATGGCCAGCATAGGCGACAGAGACGTAAGGGCTGAGAATAATGGCTTTAAGCCGCCCGGGAATGGAATTAATTTTGCCTGTTGAAATGTCTGAAATCATTGTATCCGACAAAATGGTGATGCGTTTCCCGAATTTTCGAGCAATTGCGATTGTCATTTAAGTTTTGACACAGTCTGAATGTGATCAAATGCTAAAATATACTATCTGTAATGTTCATTCTGAATTTATGTGAATTTTTGTAATTTCATGGCGGCGAAAAACTTCCGTCGCTTGGGTGTAGCCATCGAGATCGACGAATTCGATTTCGTATGCATCGGGATCGTGCGCGCAGACGATCGTGCCCTTATCGCCTCGTGATAAGCCGGCTTCCGGGCGGTCCACCAATAAGGCAACGGTGTCTATTTCGGTGAGCATAGTGGACAGTTTGCTGCACGTTCCGCCAAAGAAAAAGGCCCGGGATCGCTCCCGGGCCTTCTCTGTTCGCGAAACCGCGAAAGCCTTACTTACCGGCCGCGGTCAGGGCGTCCATCAGTTCCGGCACGGCGGTCTTGTAGTCGGCGACCAGGCCGTAGTCGGCGATCTGGAAGATCGGGGCGTCGGCGTCCTTGTTGATCGCGACGATCACCTTGGAGTCCTTCATCCCGGCCAGGTGCTGGATGGCGCCCGAGATGCCGATGGCGATGTACAGCGACGGGGCGACGACCTTGCCGGTCTGGCCGACCTGGTAGTCGTTCGGCGCATAGCCGGCGTCCACGGCCGCGCGCGAGGCGCCGACGGCGGCGCCCAGCTTGTCGGCCAGGGGCTCGATCACCTTCTGGAACTCCTCGGCCGAGCCCATGGCGCGGCCGCCCGAGACGACGATCTTGGCCGCGGCCAGTTCCGGACGGTCGGACTTGACCATCTCTTCGCTGACGAAGCGGGTCTTGCCGGCGTCGGCGCCGCCCACGGTTTCCACCGAGGCCGAGCCGCCTTCGCCCGCCGCCGCGAAGGCGGTCGGACGCACGGTGATCACCTTCTTGGCGTCGCTGGTCTGGATGGTCTCCAGGGCGTTGCCGGCGTAGATCGGGCGCGTGAAGGTGTCGGCCGAGACGACCTCGACGATGTCGCTGATCGGGGCCACGTCCAGCTTGGCGGCGACGCGCGGGGCGAAGTTCTTGCCGCCGGCGGTGGCCGGGACGAGGATCGCATCATAGCTTCCGGCAAGCGCCAGCACCGCGTCGGCTTCAGCCTCGGCGATGCCGTGACCCAGAGCCTCGCTCTCGGAGACCAGCACCTTGCGGACGCCGGCGATCTTGGCGGCTTCGGCGGCGACGCCCGAGACGCCCTTGCCCAAGACCAGCACGTCCACGTCGCCCGACAGCTTCAGCGCGGCGGTGACGGTCTTGTGGGTGCCATCGCGCAGGTGCGCGTTGTCGTTATCGGCGACGACGAGAACGGCCATTACAGCACCCCCGCGGTTTTGAGCTTGGAGACGAGGTCGGCGGCGGCTTCCACCTTGACGCCGGCCGAGCGCTTGGCCGGTTCGGCGACCTTCACGACCTTAAGGCGCGGGGCCACATCGACGCCGTAGTCGGCGACCGTCTTGCTGACGATCTCCTTCTTCTTGGCCTTCATGATGTTGGGCAGAGACGCGTAGCGCGGCTCGTTCAGGCGCAGGTCGGCGGTGACCACGGCCGGCAGGTCGACGTCCAGGGTCTGCAGACCGCCGTCGACTTCGCGCGTGACCTTGGCGGTCGAGCCCGAGATCTCCACGGCCGAGGCGTAGGTCGCCTGCGGCCAGCCCAGCAGGGCCGACAGCATCTGGCCCACGGCGTTGTTGTCGCCGTCGATGGCCTGCTTGCCCATCAGGACGAGGTTGGGCTGCTCCTCAGCGACGACGGCCGCCAGCAGCTTGGCCACGGCCAGGGGCTCGGGATCAGCGTCGGTCGTGATCAGCAGACCGCGGTCGCCGCCCATGGCCAGGGCCGTGCGGATGGTTTCCTGCGCCTGGGCCGGACCGATCGAGACGATCACCACCTCGGTGGCCACGCCCTTTTCCTTCAGACGGACGGCTTCCTCGACCGCGATCTCGCAGAAGGGATTCATCGACATCTTGACGTTCGCCAGGTCGACGCCGGTCTGATCGGGCTTCACCCGGACCTTCACGTTGTAATCAATAACCCGTTTGACCGGGACCAGAACCTTCATCGGTCTACGCCGCCTCCTGGCTAGTTTTTCCTGCCTGCGCGAACGCACTTACCGCGTTGCGGCAGGTTTGCAAGTTTCCCCTGACGTAAGCGTAACGCAGAAAATGCCGCTACGTTCAAACAGTTGTACGATAGTTGCGGCCGTGCGTCTGCTGCGCCGCACACTCAAGGTCGGACCCTTGTTCACGCCGTCAACCATCGGAACGCCCTGGCGATGAAGGCCTGGCCGTCGCTCTCGACGGGCGGGGCGTGGGCCATCACCACCTTGCGGGTGGGCCAGGCGAGGATCTTTTCCACCGCCAGGCGGGCCGCCCGGCGATCGACGAACGCGACGCGGAATTTTCGCGGGACCTCGGGCTCGGGCGCCGTCATCAGGTCCAGCCGAGCGACGACGGCGCGCCAGCCGGTGAACCAGGTGGGGCCGAAGTGCTGGATCAGGTCGGTGAAGATCGTCGTTCCGCTGCGCCGGTGGAAGAACACGACCTCGGTGGTGATCTTGTTGCCGCGCACCAGGACCTGGTCGATCTCGCCGGCCCAGCCGGGCGCCGGCGCGTCCTCGAGATCGCTGTCGAAGTCGAGGTCGTGACGCTTCTGGCGCAGCCCCAGCGTGGCGTGCAGCTCGGCGGCGGGATAGGCGCGCAGCCAGTCGGCCACGAACAGATGGTGCATCGAGTTGGGAGCGATCAGCCAGCGCACCTCGCCGACGGCGTCCACCGCCGCCTTCAGATCGTCCGAAAGCTGGATGGGCGACCAGACGAACAGCCCGCCGCCGGGCAGGCGGATGACGGCCATCCGGGTCGGAAAGCGGAAGCCGGCGACCACGGCGACGGAGCCGTCGGCCAGCCAGATCTCCTCACCGAACGGCTGCAGCATGGAAGGCCCTCGCGTTCCTGGCAGCTAAGCCCATCCGACGCCGTCTTGCCAGCGCTCGCGCGACGCAGAAGCCTCTGGTCAGCCGCGCGGCGGGCCAGTATGAGGCGGCTCCATGAAGAGCAACATCTCCCGCCTGCAGAAGATCTTCTTCGCCGTGTTCCTCGGCGCGACCCTGAGCGTCTTCTGCTTCCACTATTTCTACGTCTGGCCGCGCGACCGCTGCGTCGCGCGCGGACCAGACTACGCCTGGGCGGGCAAGTGGATGAAGTGCGCCAGGATCTATTCGATCGAGACCCTCACGCACCGGCCGGCCAACGTGCCGCCGATCAACACCGATCCCAGCAAGATGGAAGGCCCCCGGGCCGAGCATTCGAAGAAGTAGGCTTGGCCTACCGCGTCGCGCCCGGCTTCCACAGCACGTCGGCGGCGCCGTCGTCGTTGGCGCGTCGCGCGGCGACGAACAGCAGGTCCGACAGGCGGTTGAGATAGCGCAGGGCCGGTTCGCCGACGATCTCGCCGTCGAGGGCTATCAGCTCCACCACCTTGCGTTCGGCGCGGCGGCAGACGGTGCGGGCCACGTGCAGGGCGGCCGAAGCCGGCGACCCGGCCGGCAGGACGAACGAGGTCAGGGGCGAGAGTCGCGCGTTCATGGCGTCGATCTCGCGTTCCAGCCGCTCGACCTGACTGTCGACCACCCGCAGCGGCTCCCATTCGGGCTTTTCGTTCTGTTCCGGCGTGGCCAGGTCCGCGCCCAGGTCGAAGAGGTCGTTCTGGATGCGCTCCAGCAGGGCGTCGAGCTCGGCGTCGCCCTTGGTGTGCTGGCGCGCCACGCCGATGAAGGCGTTGGTCTCGTCGACCCCGCCATAGGCCTCGACCCGCACCGAGGCCTTGCTGACCGGCTGGCCGGTCGACAGCCGTGTCAGGCCCTTGTCGCCTGTGCGGGTGTAGATGCGGTTCAGCGTCACCATCGGGGCGGACCTCTAATCTATCTGCCGATCCATCTGAACGCGAACGATCGTGGCCTTCGTCGCGCAACCGAATGGGCGCTCACCCATTCCAGCGAACGGCGGTCAGTGGTTGCGCCACCAGAAGGCGGCGACCAGCACCAGCACCGCCAAGAACTGCAGCGCCACGCGCAGGCGCATCAGCTTGTTGGAATAGGAGCGCCCGAAATCCCCGCCCCGGAACAGGGCGTAGATGCCGACGCAGAGGGTGATCAGGACCGCGGCCAGCACGATCGGGATCAGGAAGTCGAACAGGTGGCTCATGGCGACGGACGTTAGGCTTTCGACCCTGGCTTGGCCAGAGCGTCGCCAGAACGACCGAGGGCGGCGAAGGCGCGCGCGGTCATTCTACCTGAAGTGAGTTCCATATCCGGATTCGCCGACTCTGTTCGTTGAGTGCATTTGTCGCAGTGACCGCACGCGAGCGGTACCATACATGACAGAAACGCTGCTGTTCGATGATTTTAGTTCGGTTTTTTGGTTGCGCGCCCTTGCAGTGGGGGCTAAACGCGCCACCTTCAAATTCTAGTGCGCGTTCGTTGAACATGATCAATGCCTCCCCGCAGGTCATGTCAGCGCCTTTTCACAGCGGCGAGGCAGGAGAATACCGAATGGCCCAGAGCGCGTGCGCCCCTGTCGCCGACTTCTCCGCGTTCGAACGCGAAGCCGCCATGGCGGAAGTCCGCCAACTGATCACCGACCTGCGTGACGCCTCGCAGGACGGACGCGCCCTGGCGCGTCGCTACGCCGACGTGCTGACCAGCGTCGTCGACGAATATTGCCTTGAATTCGAGAAGCGCGCCGAAGCCGCGCTTGCTCGCCTGGAGACTGTCTAATGAGCTTTGTATCCCTGAACATCGAGTCCCCGACCGAAGCCCCGGTCAAGCTGACCCGCCGGGCCCTGGCCAAGCAGCGCACCCGCGAGCGCGTCCTGTCGGCCGCCCGCCGTCTGTTCACCGAGCGTGGCTATGAAGGCGCGACCATCCGCGACATCGCCCAGGCCGCCGGCATGTCGACGGGCGCGGTGTTCGCCAGCTTCTCGGACAAGAGCGAGCTGTTCGACGAGATCCTGACCGCCGACTACGAAGTCATCTACGCCCAGATGAAGCAGGCCAGCCTGGCCGCCGCCAGCGTGGAAGAAGGCGTCATCGGCATGTTCGCCGTGGCCTACGGCTTTCACGTCGACCAGCTGCCGCTGCTGCAAGCCAGCATCGCCGTGTCGTGGACCCGCTCGGAAAGCGCCGAACGCCGCAACCGCGCGCACCTGAAGCACATCTTCAATCTGCTGAACGGCGTGCTGACCCGCGGCGTGGAACGCGGTGAACTGAAGGGGGAGGCCGACGTTAAGCTTCTCGCCGAGATCATCTGGGACGTGTATGTGGCCAATTATCGCCGGGCGATTTTCGACGCCTGGTCTGTCGAGGCGCTGCTGTCGCGACTTTCGGATCAACTGAAGGTCATCCTGGCGGGCGCGCGCGCTTAAAGACGACGAGGGCGAACGCTCCGTCGTCGGAGTGTTCGCCCTCGGGACTTAGTAGTACGACGCAGGCTATCCGGGGGGACATGCGTGGGCGTAAGAGACGAGCAGAAGCAGGCGACGCGCGAGAAGGTTCTCGAGGCCGCGCGCGACCTGTTCAATGAAACGGGCTACGAGGAGACCACCATTCGGGCGATCGCCGAGCGGGCGGGGGTCTCGGTGGGCAGTGTCTTCACCACCTTCGCCTCCAAGGCGGAGGTGCTCAGCCATGTCATGGACAAGCGTCTGGGCGACCTTTACGCCGAGTTCGATCGGGTGGTGCCCTTCCTGCGCGGATCGACGGCCGACCGGCTGTGCTCGATCTTCGCCATTCACTACGAGTTCGAAACCCGGCGGGTGAAGCTGTTCCTGGCCCACATCGCGGCTTCCTACAGCCCGAGCCAAGACCCCGGCGTCACGCCGTACGGCCGCAACGAGCGGCTGACGCAGATGCTGCGCGAGGTCCTGGAGGGCGGCATCGAGCGCGGCGACGTCCGCCCCGACCTCGACCCCCAGCTGGCCATCGACGTGCTGAAGGCCGCCTACGCCTGGAACTACCGCCTGGCCGCCTGCCGCCACGCCACCGCCGCCGAGCTGTCGGCGATGATGGACAGGCAGATCCTGTTCATCGCCCAGGGGTGGCGGGTTTAGCACCCTCGTTCCCGTCCCTAACGCCCGTCATCCTCGGACTTGTTCCGAGGACCCCTCTGTCCGCTGGTTTGCCGTCTAGGATTGGGCCGCGACCTCACCGTTCCACAGATCTTCCTTCTTCTCGGCTGAAGCAGGGGTCCTCGGAACAAGTCCGAGGATGACGGAAGTTGGGCATAAGCTGGACAAGGGGCGGTCCCCTACAACCGCACCAGCTTCAAATCCTGGTAGTCGTACGAAAAGTCCGCCAGCGGCGAGACCGCGCGCATCGTCGCCCCCGCGACCTTGCCGTCCTTGACCGAGAACGCCACGAAGGCGTCCTCCTGCGAGCGGTCGTCGAACCTCGTCTTGAAGGTGTCGCCGTCGAAGGTCTCAAGCGCGCCCTTCAGGGCCGGGGTCTTGTCGAAGGCGATCTTCAGGCGGGCCTTCTTGCCTTTCCCCGCCACCGACACCGTCACCGTCCCGTACCAGGGATCTCGATAGGTCCCGGCATAGGCCGTCAGCGGCAGCGTCGGCGCCACGCCGCCGCCCTTCGGAGTCACCGCCTCGGCGGCCTCCTTGATCGTCTTGGCGTCGTTCTCGGCCTGGACCTTCCGGCTGGAGGCGATCCAGTCGAAGTCGCTGCGGCCCTGCAGCCGGTCGGGACCGCCGTAGCGCAGGCTGCGGAAGACCGTGTTTTCCTCGGCGTTGGTCATGACCATGACGCCCGACTTTCGGCCCGGCAACAGGCCGGTATAGGAGATGAAGCCGGCCAGGCCGCCGGTGTGCCAGACGATCTTCTCGCCGCGGTGGTCGTTGACGAACCAGCCCAGGGCGTAGGCCTGCAGCGAGGCGCGCACCGGATTGTCCGCGGTGGGGCCGTCGGACCAGGCGGTGATGGTCTGAGGCTTCCACATCTCGCGGCCCGAGGCCTCGGTCCACAGCTTGACCCCGCCCGGCGTCGTGCCCAGGCCCAGCTGCACCTGCATCCATTTGCCGATGTCGCGCGGGCTGGTGTTGAGACCGCCGGCCGCGCCCGCCGAGTCGAAGCTGCCGTCGAACGGCAGGACGGTCTGCGGACCCAGGCCCCGCACCGGCGGACCCATCCGGGCGTGCGGCTCGGCGCGCGAGCGATTGCCGATTAGCGACGGCAGGGGAACGCTGTCGGTCATCTTCAGCGGGTCCAGGATCCGCTTCTGGATGAAGATCTCCCACGGCGCGCCGGTGACGGCGGCGATCACCTCGCCGGCGGCCACGTACAGCACGTTGTCATAGGCGTAGCCGCCGCGGAACTGGCCGCCGATCGGCAGGTACTTCAGTCCCGCCACGATGTCGGCCCGCGTGTGGGTGGGGTTGGGCCAGATCATCAGATCGCCCGCGCCCAGGGTCAGGCCCGAGCGGTGGCAGAGGAGGTCGCGCACCGTCATCAGCTTGGTGACGATCGGGTCGCTCATCTGGAAATTCGGCAGATAGGTGGTGACCGGCTCGTCCCACTTCACCCTGCCTTCCTCGACCAGCATGGCCAGGGCCGCCGCCGTGAAGGCCTTGGTGTTGGAGGCTACGCCGAACAGGGTGGAATCGGTGACCTTGTCAGGCGCGCCCAGGCGCTTGACGCCGTAGCCCTTGGCCAGGGTGATCTCGCCGTCCTCGACCACGCAGACACCGAGGCCCGGCTCGTCGGGGAAGGCGGCCATGACCTCCTGGGCGAACTGGTCGATCGCCGCGCCCGCCTTGCCCTGCTCGCGCGCGAAGGCCGGTCTGGCCAGCGCGGCGGCCCCGACGGTGGCGAAGGCCGACAGCAGGGCGGCGCGGCGGGTGGTGGCGATCATGGAGGCGTCCTGGATGAAGTCAGGAGTGCAATGAAGCCTAGCCATGCGGGTGGAGCAAGGCGCGAAAACCCTCTCCCAGAGGGAGAGGGAGGGGCCCAAGCGAAGCTTGGGAGGGTGAGGGGGTAAAGCGCCCAACGGCGTGCCGGCAGGGCGTTCGAGCGAGGTCGGCGAGGGAGTAACCTCTCTCCCTCCCACCGCTGCGCGGTGGGGCCCTCCCTCTCCCTCTGGGAGAGGGTGTAAAAACAGCGAGCCCGCCTGCCGGGGGGACAGACGGGCTCGCCTTACGCTGACTGCACTGGGGCCTGACGCTAAGCGGCCCGTCGGGGGAGGGTTAGGCGCGGTAGACGTAGGCGCTGGAGACGTAGCCGACGCCGACGCCGTCCTGGCCGACCAGGATCCACTTGCCATCGCCGGTGCGGCCCAAGGCCTGGAAGGTCTCGCCGGCCCGGACCGAGCCGATGGCCTCGCCCCGGGTGGAGGCGGCGGCGCGCAGGTTCAGGGTCGAGCGGGCGACGTACTTGCCCTTGATCTTGGTCATCGGGGCAGCCTCGACGCTGTTTGAGACGCGGATGCCGTTGCTGACATAGACTCCGCCGGCGTTGTCGGCCGCGCGGCTCTTCTGCATCTGGCAACCGGCGTAGGAGCCGGCGCCCGCGCCGACCACGGCGCCGATGGCCGTGCCCGTCTTTTTGTTGTCCTTGGCCAGCTTGTTGCCGGCGACCGCGCCCAGCAGGCCGCCGATCACGGCGCCGGCTTCCTGCTTGCCGCCCGAGGCGTCGCAGCCGACGACCCCGCCCAGTTTCTGCGACATGGCGCTGGCGCTGACGGGCGCGGCGACCAGGCTCAGGGCGGTGGCGGTCATCGCCAGGCCGGTGATCGCGGTCTTGAAGGTGATGGTCTTGGTCATGGTCTTGGTCCTTGTCCCTCTGGAATGGTCCGGAGCCGTCGGCCCCGTGAGACGCACCATGCCAAGGCGAAGCTGAACGCCGTCGGCAGCTTCACCGTCAGAATTCGTTCATCTGGGAATTTTCTTGTCCGAGGCCTCGAACACCGGCGCCTTGGACAAGGGCGCCTGGCGGAGGCGGAATGAAAAAGCCCCCTCCGCCGGAGGGGGCTTCGTCGTTTCCGAATCCGGATTTCCCGGCGAAGTCTAGTTGGCGGCGCCCGTCAGAGCGGCGGCGGCGACCGGGGCGGCCGTCGGCGCCGGGGTCGTCGCCGGCGCGGCGGCCGGGGTCACCGGGCCGCCTGGCAGGTCCACCGTGGCGTCGGCGTCGGTGTAGATGGTCATGCGCTGGCCGGGTTTGATCTCCACGTCCTTGCCGTGCTTGATCAGGCCCAGCGGGCCGAACAGCACGGTCAGGGTGATCG